>PBRN01000003.1 GCA_002725955.1 Pseudobdellovibrionaceae bacterium | reverse complement strand
TTACGGTATCGTCTACACCCGATGTGGGTGATAATACGATCGAAGACGAGGCGGAAGAAACAACGGTAGAAGTTTCAAAAACGATCGCGTTCCATGACGGGACATTTGCCGATAGTGACGATCCACATAGCGATGGTTCGATTACTGCAGCGGCAACCGCGGGACACATTTATTCTGATACGGCGACGGGGACGTATACGTGGGGTACGCTTACGTCGTGCGAAAGAACGGCAATGGCAAATAACGAACACTCGACCGAGAATTGGGCGTACAGAAATAACAATGCAGTTCCACCAACGGCTGGGTATACGACGTATAAATGGACCCCGCCCAGTGCCATAACCAATGCAAGAACACTCGTCGTTGCGGGTGGAGGTGGTGGTGGTGCGGATATGGGCGGTGGTGCAGGTGCTGGTGGTCTATTAGCATCGACATCCACGAACATAGCATACGCGGAACAGACGATCCAGGTCGGGGACGGGGGTGCGCGAGGTTACGATACTAATTCACACCGCCACGCGGGTGGTAACGGTGCCGATAGTTCCATATCGGGTCCAGGTATAACCGCGATTGGTGGTGGTGGTGGTGCGACTGAACATAGTGCTAATAATCCGTGTCCGGCGGGTAGTGGTGGTTCCGGTGGTGGTGCTTCTGGTGCTCGATCTAATAATAATGGTAGTGTACACGGTACGGGTACACCGGGACAAGGCCACGACGGGGGGAATTCGGGTAGTCACTGGTACATGGGTGGCGGTGGTGGTGCCGGTGCAGTAGGTGGTTCTGGTAATTCATCTGGACACGGTGGTGACGGTTTAGAAGACGATATTTTAGGAACGAATTATTGGTGGGCCGGTGGTGGTGGATCTAATACACACCATCCATCTTATTACGACGGGAATAAGATACGCGGTGGTAAAGGTGGTGGTGGTTCCGGGGCACCATGTCATAGTGGACACGGTGGAGTTACTTTAACGATCGATACGAATGGTATAACGAGTGCCGGAGCAGCTACTCCTCAAACTGGAAATTGGAATTGGCATAGCGGTGGTTCTGGTGGTAAGCATACAGGTGGCGGTGGCGGTGGTGGTGATTATCACGGTAACGGCATTACACACGGACGGGGTGGTAAAGGTGGTTCGGGTATAGTCGCGATTAAGTTTACGGCGTTGGCGGGTACGAATGGTATTGCGGGTTCGACGGCGATCGCATCTACGGGGTCTGGAACTACCGCAGACGCACCAAGTCTTACACTCGATGCGACGACCGAGGCGGCAACACCAACCTTGGACATGAACTTTACGACAGCCATGACATCCTTCCCAAAAAACATTTGGAGGTATAACATATCGACCCACGATGCGCTCGGTATTGAGTTCGATCGAACGGCGACGAGAAAGAAACGCGTTAAGAAAACGATAAATACGGATAAGTTCTCGATGGAATTGACGGCAAATAATGCGGCGTCGGGAACGATCGGGGACTTGGTAACGTTTGGAAACTTTACACTCGCAGCAAATACGACAACGTCGGGCGAACACACGATCGCCACGAACTTCGATGGGACGACGAGTAACCTGTACGTGAATGGGACCTTGATTACGTCAGCATCAACGTCCGTAACGTCGGGTGCGAAGTTGCTTACCCTTGGTGAATACTATTCGGGTCGGATTAAGGACTTTAAGTTCTGGAACCTTGCAAAAATATTTTTTGCACCCGGACTTTTAGATTCGTATTCGTTGTATAACGATACGGATAAGATTGCGTCTGCGTATGGGTTTAGAAGATTATTTAAAGAGTACGAAGGTGCACACGCTAAGATTAAACGGTCGAGCGATAACGCGGAAGTTGATGTGACGTTTAAAATGAATGGTGATATTAAAACACCAACAAACTTTACCACGTGGAAAGGAAGTGATACGTTATACATAACGAAATGGTACGACCAAAGTGGTCGAGGGTTAGACGTAACGCCTACAAATTCGTCAACACCTCCCGTTTTGTTAAACAATCTAAATAGTGGTCACTTTTCAGGTAAATGGCATGCTCAATTTGATGGCGCGGGTTCGGATCAGGAATTAAAAATTGATAATTATACCAATATTTTTGGTGTATCTCCCGCTGGGCAACAAAAGTATACGATATTTTGTAGTACGCACTGGAGTGGTGGAACTGGTCCCGATACTTTGTTTGTGATAGGTAGACCGGATACTAATAGAAATGTTGCGTTTCACCCAAATTCTGGTGGTTCCTTTAATCATTATCACTTTAGCGCAGATGTTACTGGTACGGGTATATCTGACGAAACATCGTTAACGTTGGGTCTAAGGTATGCGGGAGGTGGGTCTAGTTCGACGAACATGAAACAATGGTTTGATACTACACTACAATCAGGTTCGGGATCCACGAGTGGTGGTTTAGAACTCGAAAATAATTATCCTTTACGGATCGGTGGGTATTCTCAACGTGGTTCTACTCACTATTACGAAGGTCGTATATTCAATTTTATCGCGTTAAGAACGGATCGTACCGATTCGGAAGTTACGGATATTATAGGTAAATTGAATACGTATTAATCCCACGTCCGTGCCATATCTGAATGTATGGACCACGGGTACGTAATATCACTACCGTACCCTACAATGTTATACGCATCTATACCGATACGGTTACATTTCGTACACACGTCAAAACTATCGTCTATGATTGAATCGAGCGCAAGACTACGACAAATTTCATGTTTTTCGATTTCGTGATCCGTATAACTATTGGTCATGATAAGATCGTCGAACGTATTGGGGAACCAGTACCTTAACCACTTTTCAGTCTGATCGCGCGCGTAACTTTGTCGACCCGTGACGATATACATTTTATCAGCATAGTCGCGTAAATGTCCCATTTGTTTACACGTTCCCTTTATCGGTTTAAGTTTTGCGAACTCTTCTGATTCGTAAAAGTCGTGGACCATGTTTCGCGATTCGAGTTCTGTTATGTTGAACATATCTTTATAAACATACTGGTACTTTTTCATGGTCGGCATTTTGTAGCCACGGAACTTAGCCATAGGTTTAACGAACGAGACGAGAACTTCGTCGATATCAATAGCAACTCTTTTCATTTAAATTATATTATATAAAAATCTCTAATTGTGTTTTTTGTGTCTAAAATTTTTACTCAGCTATAGTAGATTAAATATGACAGTACCACCTGTCGTCGACTATGGCAGAATGGAGCGTCTTAAACCTCCAGAAAACACAGTTATACCTTTGAATATGAATACGTTATGTATATTTTTGATAATAGTAACAGGAATAGGACTGTATAAACGCCACGTTGATATTAGTCAATACCGCGAACAACGTCATATTTGATACACTCGTTAGGGTCTAAGTATACGTCGCGTTTCATGAGTTTTTTGAGTTGTTTATCGGGAATACTCGTCTTTTCCGTGTACGTTTTCTTAACCATATCCATGAGTTTATCACACATTTTCATTTCATCCTTAACTTCCTCGTATTTCCCCCAGAACCCGGTCGTAGATATTTGATGTATGAGAACGTGTGCATTTTTACCAATGCGACGTTCGTGTCCACCTAAAAGGAGGAACGTTGCTGCTGAACCACATTCACCTTGTGCGATCGTGATAACCTTAACACGGGACTTTTCGAGTATGTTCATTGCACTTAGACCCGCGAACAAATCACCTCCTCCACTACACACGTGTACGCGTATAACAGGTTCATAGCCTATAAATTCCGCTTGTTGTTTAAGAAGTTTAATTTCGAGTTTTTTAAACTCTTCTATAAAGTCGAGTATATCGTCGTCTGTGATTTCTCCGTAATATAGAATTTCGTTACCAATAACGCGGGTGATTTTAAAATCTTCCTCATCCGTGTTAGTGGCAGACATGTTTTATTTTATAATGTAATTTCTTCTTTAATCATTTTTTTTATTTTAGTAACTTCTCTTTGTTTGAGTTTATTTTGTAATCCTAGATGATTCATAACGTCAAAATCTTGTGGTGTTAAATTATATTCTTTAAATTTGGAAACGTCGCCTTTTTTTGCATATTCTCTTAAAATCATAAACTCTTGGTGGCCTAAAATAGAAGGTGATCGTGCTCGTATACTTTTTATTTTTTGTTCGCGCATTTTTTGGTTTCCGAATTTAGTCCAAAATCGACCAGGTCTCAATTGTTCTTTAATGAGAGGTTTTGTAAAATACGATCTTGGTATTTTCATAACACTTAAAGAGAAATAGGACATCATTTCCCAGTACCCTTGGTATAGTAAATCGTCATAAATATCTGTAGAACTAAGTGATTCTGCTATTTTTTCCGCGTTATCTTCTATTGCATCTGGATAATTTTCCTGTATAACAGCCCATATATGACCGTGTTCACATACAGCGTCTTCTATGTCTATGTCTAAATTATTACATAGTATTTCAGATACGATTTCTTTTGGTGTTTTAAA
The DNA here is from genome assembly GCA_002725955.1 of Pseudobdellovibrionaceae bacterium. GTDB lineage: Bacteria > Bdellovibrionota_B > Oligoflexia > Oligoflexales > Oligoflexaceae. Next base: position 8,441 of record PBRN01000003.1, on the reverse strand, counting down.
AAGATCTTTTTGGTGTGGGTATTCTAAATAATCGTAGAAATTGTGAAGATTTCCCGAACACTTTTCTGCAGCTAATTTACAATTTGTGTGTTTTGGTTCAAGTTTTATTATATCGGATGGTTGAAGTTTTTGAATTATTATGGTTTCGAAATTATCCATAAAATAAACACTTTTTGACGTGACAATAAATTGTTTGTTAGTTATTTTAATACCTTCAGAAACTTGTTCTACTATACACTTGTATGCGTGTATATCCGATTCGTAATCTTCTATGTATGCGTGCATGTTCGCTTTTTTAATCGTACTCATGAATATATCTTTTTTTCGGAGTGGTTCATCCCATATTTCTATACTATTCGATTCATCGAGAATTTGTTTCAGAATGAACGTTTTTCCAAAACCAGAGGAACCACACAAAAATACGTTTTTACCTTCGTTTATACATTTTTTTAGAAGATTTATTTCGTTATCATGGAGCGATATTCTTTCATCCTTTTTTTGTGGTTTTATAATAACAAAGGAATCCATGTCAGGTGAAGATGATGACCTTACTACCCAGGCTTTAGATATGTTTTTGGAAAATGATACGCTTCAAAAACGTGTTATAGATCCTTTAAAAAGGAAAATACTTCCTTATATAATGTGTATTGGTTTCTTTAATTTAATACTGTTTATTATGGTTGCTTATCTTGCGAATCGTCTTTCTCTGATTCTGTAGTTTCATCTTTTGGTATTTCTGTAATGACTTCCATAAGTTCGGTTCTTCTACGAAGTTCTTTCATTAAATCACCTTTCAAACTAACGAGTCCTTTATCTTTTAAATCGGAAATTTCATTAATTCGTTGTTGTTTTCCTTCTATATCAGCTTTAACTGTTTTCTTTATTTTTTGTGTAGTGCCTCGTATATCATCGAGTTCTTGTTTGAGTTCTCTTTTTGCTACGCCTCCAACAGCGTCTTTCAGTTTTGTTATTATTTTGTTTTCTTCTATTGCTTTGAATGGGTTTATTGGTTGAATGTGCATGATTTCTGGTTTGAAGAATGCATTATCATCTGGGAACTCTTTTTCAAATGCATCTATTATATATTTAGGTACGTTTGGTGATTGTTCAATTAAACGATCGTATTCAGCACGCATGTTTTCGATCATGTTTGTCCCATTCTGTGTTCTTTCTGAAAGTGGAAGCGTTAATTCGAGACGTATTGTTCTTGAAACTTTACCGTATTGTACCGAAGCAACTCGGTGTCCTTCCATGAGTTCGTTGATTTTAAGAAACTGCATGATAGTAGTTGCTATAGCAGTAATAAGATTCAAACCACCAATAGCCGATGGAACAAATGGTTGCACAGTTGGTGGGAATGTTTCTTGTGCAAAGTTTGCTGTTCCTGTGATTGTACTTACTATAATCAGTGGTATTGTGAATTTCATACTCTGATTTTTGTAGGAACAATACGCTTGGTAATGCATGTATCTGTAACAGGCCGCAGCTTCTCCCCAGGATTTAAGTATCTTTTCCTGTTGTGGATGCCATATTTTAGGGAGTTTCTTTTCTTCGTTCATACTAATAGATATGAACATTATATTCTTCATTCATTTGATTTTTTTTATAACAATGCTTATTGTTCCATTTATGAAAAATAAACAAAATTTAGAATTTTATTCTCTCCTTGTACCTTTTATATTTTTCCATTGGTCTATTAATGATGATACGTGTGCTTTAACACAAATGGAAATGGTTATGACTGGTAATAAGAAAGAAGAGACTTTCTTTGGTAGGGTTATGGGTCCAATTTATATAATGGATGATACCGATGCAAATAATTTATTAAAAACAGTTTTCTTTAGTCTTTGGATGTTGGTTCAGTTTAGACTCAATCGAATTGATTTGAGTCCGTTGTATAGTTTACGGAAATAATGTTGTGGTATTATAAATGAAGGTTAAAACAAAACAAAAATTGTTAGGTTTTATGATCGTCGCACTTATTTTGCTTACTATATATCAGGCTCGTAATCCAATAACGGTTCAGAAAAACGTTCCAGTTCGTGTGCCTGTTCCAGTAAAAGTTCCAGTACGAGTTGAAAGGGAATATAGAGAACCACCAATCAAGGAATATAAACCTGGACACGTCCAACAGATGGGTGTTCTTGTTGGTCCAGATGATGAGACTTTACCTTTGTATGGTAAAGAGGTTCGTGGTAGAAGAGATAGGTACCATTATTACACGACAACTCCGGGCGATCAAATGTATTCGCTTCCAATAACTCACGATTCTAGAGACTGTATGGACGATATTGGATGTGGTGAATTTTACGGAAACGAAGATGTTTCTATATTGGGACAAACGGGAGCATATCAGGCTAAATTGTATAGAACGGATAACTTTTTTTAAATTAAAATATATGTTATTAATAAAAAATGATCCATCTTCTGTTTAAAATGGATAAAATTGCTATGCTTGCTTCGCTCATAGTCATATGCGTTTCGCAATCTACCAGGTGGGGTATCTGTGGTAAATTGACCCCTGATATTGATAAGATCAAAAAGAGTGAGAAGTGTAAAAAGGCGACTATATCGGATGCCGTTATTACGACCGTGTGTTGTTTATGTTGTTGGTTTGTTGCACCAAAACTTGCACCACCATCTCCTACTAATTTTCTTTAAATTTTCTTGGTTAATATAAATGAGAATCGATTCATTAAAATCTGAAGCTAAGAGACTTGGTCTCCGTGTAACTAAAAAGGTAAAAGGTAAGCGCGTACCTTTAACTGAAAAGGAATTGAGTTTGAAAATTCAAAGACGACAGGCGCCAGCTTTGAACATTCAAGTTCGAGAAACGAAAAAGCTTTTACGTGCGTGTAAATCCATGTTTAAAATAATGGATGCACCTACACGCATTCCTAAACCTAAAACCCCTGTTAGAAAACCATCTACACCACTTCCTATTAGACGTGTGCCAGCTCCACCTCCAATACCACCAGCACCACCAGTTCCACCACGTCCCATGAAACGAAACATTCGCGCGAATTTAATGACTGCTTTAAAAGCCAATCTTGAAAAACGCGGTCTTAAGAAAAGGTTAAACCAAATTTCTTAGTCATTGTTTTTTTAGCACTTACCAAATCGGGTTGACTCCAAAGAAGCCATCTCGACCAAAACCCCGCGGTATAAAAACCTGTTTTACCCCAGTTTTCTTTATCGCTTCTTATAACATCGAGCATGTTTGCGTGAACAAGTTTAGGATCAGTTTGTTTTTGAACCATGTGTGGAACGAACCCACCGTGTCGTGTTACGTAAGAACGCATTCGCATAGGATCCTTATGTATCGTATAGTCTGAGTACCCTCTCGCGCCAAAGTCAACGTAACGTCCGTTTTCGAACGTTACGCGGAACTTTTTATCGATCCTTGGACTCTTTTTTAAATGAACTCGGGTCATTTATTATATAGTTATAAATTATTTTTAAAAAAGTCCCCTTCTTGTTTTATTTAATCTACCTCCAGCAACTGTTCTTCCTACTTGAGGAGTGCCAAGGCCAGCCGTTCTTGAACTTGTTTTTTTCCCTTGTTGAACAGTTGAAAGACCAGGTGTTCTTCCTTGGTATACGGTATTGTTTGTAGCTCTACTAGGTGTAGATGGGATTTTTGAAAACCCGTGTAAATTGTATATAATAATTTCGTTATTTTTGCTCATATCTAAAATCATTTTAGGCATTTTACCTACAATATTATGTACCATAAACGCGTACAATAATGATAACGAACCGTCGTTTGTACCTAAACATAATTTATCTTTTATATCTTGTCTCGAGTTTTTATAATGTTCAATTAGAGATACGTTATACAATACTTGTGTAAAATCACCCATAAATTTTGAAATGGCTGTTTCTGTAGTGTTTGCGTTATTTTTTCTAGTACCAACTGGTATGTCATGTCCATTTATATCGCATGTATAAGTATTTGTTCGATCGTCGAATCCCATTTTTACATTCATTTTATCATTAATATTAAAAGTCATTAATTGGAGACACCATTTAGCTGATGAAGATGGATCCTTAGATACGATCGTTGGTGCAAAATATTTCAATCCTCTTTGTAAATAACCACTACCGGGGTCTGTTAAACTACCTACTGTAAATATTGGTTTTAATAGTCTCTGTTTATTTTTCTTTGAGTTAGATATTATTGACGAGATAGAACTTCCAACACCTGAAGCTGCACCTAGAGTGGCAGATCTTTCTGCATCTAACGTGATATATAAACTCTTGGTAATATCTAAATTGCTGGCTTTTATTTTTTGTTTTGACCATTCGTTAACACCGAATACTCCGTCAAGATTTGTTTTTATAGTTGTTTCAAATCCTTTTTTAGCACTAATATTAGTATTAATATTATTTTTTTTAATAGAAGATGTTATTTTCATAATATTGTTCATCATGGTAGTAATTTTAAAAGATGGTACTGATTTATTAAATAATATTTTCGCAATATCACTGTTTAAAAATGTTTTGAAAGAACTACCTGTATACGTTCCATCGTGTACCATATCTAAATAAACTAAAAATAGAAAATTTAGATTAAAATCTTTATTTGAAGATTTTAAATCAATTTTGGGTTTAGAAAACTTTATATGTTTGTCATCTGAACTTATATGATTAACTTGTTTTTTCAAAAGCGTAAATTGGTTATTTACGGTTTTTGCATTTTTAAAAACGTTTTGTGTATGTGTGTTTGGTACTATTCCTTTATTACTCTCGTATAAATAACTGAGTCCTCTCACAACGTTTTTGTTTTTTTGATTAGTAAAATTATTAATTCTAGATAATAATACATTCGATAAGTTTTTAGATTTTGTAGAAGGTTGAGCAACTGTTTTTGGTTTTTTAGTTGTTGTCTTTTTTTTAGTTGTTGTCTGTTTTGGTGGGTTTTTATTTTCTGCCGGTTTAAGGTTAGGAACTTTTTTACTAAAACTCGATGGAATTTCTGTTCTTTGAGCTACTACTCCTCTTTTTCCATTTACTGGTTTACGAATTTTTATTGAAATCGGACCAGCTTTACGAATACTTAAATACTTTCTGTATTCTTTATTTTGTCGTGTATTTGGTATAGGTATTTTAAATGGGTATTTACTATTAGTTGTATTTTTTGCTTTTACCTGTCTTGCAACTGATTTTTGATTATTATTGTTAAGAGGTCTTTTACGCGTCCCCCGTCTTGCAACTGATTTTTGATTATTATTGTTATTATTGTTATTATTAGAAACGTAAATTGTAGGGTAAACTGAACGTGCCTTTATACGAGATGCAGGTGATGAATCTTGTTCTTGTATTGAACTCATTCTTAACATGTACGTACATTTTTATACGAAAGGAAAACTTTGGTAGAAAAATACGTTTTTAAATTATTGTATGTAATTTTCGCCACGTTTATAGCGCCTGTATAAAACAATTCCTAAAGTGAGTGATATTAACCAACACTGAAATTCTGATAATCCGTAAGGTTCTTGGATCATAAACATGTTTTTATATACTATACGATTTATTACTTTATGTATCTACTGTTTGTTTTGTAATCTTACAAGTGTATAGTGGTGATAAAGATGTATTATGGCGAGTATGAGTGATATGTAAGCTCCTGGACTACGTCTTATTTGTTTGTTCAAGAGTATGAGTAGGGCTATTGTGATTACGACAAGTGTTGGTAAGGCGAATAGACCTATTTGTGTATCTGTTAATTTTGGATCTTTAAGTTCGCTTGACATTTATATATCGTGAGAATATATTTCCATGTATAAAATTACTCTATCGTGTTCAGATTGGTTTTCGGCCCAGTGTGGTTCGCGTGCATCTAAGAGTAAAGCCTTACCGTTTTCTTCTACGTGTGTACCTATTACCGAGTGGTGAAGGAAACATTTTTCCGGGCATTTTAAACCTAGATGGTACGTGTACAAATAATCATCTCCAACACCATCCGTGTGTTCTTTTAATTTTACACCACCTTTCATGAGTGATAATCCAGCTATTTTTATTCCTTTTATTTTTGAAAGTATTTTTGCCGTTTTAGGACACTGATTACAATTTCCAGGTACTTGATTCCAGTTCCAAATAATTGGCCAACTTACCCATGAATCAGGTACATGGTCTTGACCACCTTTTAACCACCCGTAATTTCCTTTTGTATATAAATCAACAATTTCCAGCATATGTTCTGAACCATCCCATTCACCTTCTTTCCTCGGAATTTTGGATATGAAATTATCGGGTAAATTGTTTAATTCTTCCCGAATTACATTTGTGAACTTATTTAGATCCTGTAATTTCATAGTATCAGTGTATATATTTTATAAATGTTTTCTACACACAGCCTTGTACATATCTTTTCCTCCAATTAAGTTTATTTCCTTGTTATCAACAATACGTTTAGTGAATGGTCCATGTGTTCCATCCATACATTCCATACACATGGCTGATATTTTGAACACTTTATCGGCAAGAGGTATACAATCTATTATTTCACCTATCTTTTCCTGCTTATAATCACCGTCAAGACCCGCTAATAAAACGGTTTTGTTATTAAATATAGCACTTTTAACGAACGATTTAAGACCTGGGAAGAATTGAGCTTCGTCTATGGCAATAACATCAACGTTTTTATAATCTATGTTATCCAAACTTTCTGTTTTTATGCATTCAAATTTCATGTTATCGTGTGTTCGTAAAACTTCTTCTGGCGACCTTGTATCGAGTGTTGAATTTAGTACGAGAATACTTTTTCCTATAATTTTGTATCTTTTCAAACGTCGAACTAGTTCGGTTGTTTTACCTGAAAACATGTTTCCCATAATAATTTTCAAACTCATTTATTTAATTTTGGTTTATTTTTTTAAATGGATTAAAGAATAATGGACTAGTTATATAAAATGACGAGTACAGAAGATAAACTTTTAATTAAACGCCTTAGTATAGACGCGGTTTTACCTACGAGACAATCTCACGGATCCGTCGGTTACGATTTATATAGTCTTCAAGATCTAACTATCGAACCAGGTTCACGAAATATCGTGAGTACGGGTATATGTGCGACGATTCCTGAAGGGTGTTATGGTCGAATTGCCCCTCGTTCTGGTTTATCCGTGAAATATGGAATACACGTGGGTGCTGGTGTTATTGATCCCGATTATACGGGTGAATTGCGTGTTAACCTATTTAATCTCGGAGCTATTCCTTACGAAGTTAAAAAGGGTGATAGAATTGCGCAATTGATTTTGGAAAAGTGTATGACACCTGTTATAAAAGAGGTTGACGAATTAAAGAAAACGTTGCGTGCTAATAGAGGTTTTGGTTCGACTGGTACGAATTAATTTAATATTTAGTTTCCGAATGCGACACCACCCATACCATTCTTAATCCTGAGAATGTTATAGTTGACCGCATATGCACGAGTTAATTTTGGTGTATCACCAGAATCTGGTGAGTTTATAGCTAATTTTGCACTATCGATGCGCGAAAAGTTCAAAGAACCCGTTGGTTGAGACTTGTTCATCGTAAGACAGAATGGCCACGTGGCAACGCATTCATTATCGAGTGTTGGTGAAAGGATGGAGCAGTGTCTGGATGGTACAACCTTGTTGTGATATTCGTACGACATATTTTCGAAGAGTGGTGTTCCGTTAATGTACATGGTCGCATCTGTGAACGAATATTTCGTACTGTGATCTTCAGAACACGCGACGTGGACGGCCTTAACTGGGTGGTTAAAGTATGTGAGATCGACAGATGTATCCGTATGCGACATTGGTTGGAATTGTGTTTGTGTAAAGAGAACTTCGTGTTCTTCGTTGGCGAAGAATTCACGCTCGGCAGTGTCGAGGAACACGTACGAACCGTATACTTTATAACCATCCGCATGAGCTGAAAAGTCTGAAGATAACTTTATTCTAACTTCAACTTCGTGGTATTGAAGACCGACGAGTGGTAAGGATTTGGTCCAATCTTCACTGAAGAAGAATGGTATGACGTACGATTTAGAGCTGGCATTTTCGCCGTTATCGTAGCACGTTGTTGCACACGAAGCCTTCGCTTGAGATTCGTTGTAGAGCACGTTATGGACACCCGCAACAAAGAGCGAATCCATTTTACACACTTCTTGACCACCGATCCAGAGCGAGAATTCGGTTGGTGTGGACGAATCAGAATTATAAAAACTGTTCGCATCTTTATCTTTTTTGTTGATATCTGTACCTTCAACCCAGACGTAGCTTAAAAGATCTCCCTTGGATCTAATTGGAATAACAACTTCATTACCGCCACCGAACGAACCGATGTAATCGAGGCGTTCTGGTTTTATCGCGAAGTTAGTGTGGCGTTTATAGTTTTGTCTGAAGAACGAGACTTGTGGGTCGCCTGTGATGTACACATCTTGGGCACCGACCGATACGAGGTCAATC
>PBRN01000291.1 GCA_002725955.1 Pseudobdellovibrionaceae bacterium | reverse complement strand
TTATCAACTTGATAACCGTCTTGTTCAAAGCAGACTTTTATCTTTCTGTCTTCCCATCGATCATCTTCGCGGCTGACATAGCCTTTAACCTCACCGAATTGCGGCTCCGAATCACAACCCATCATCAGCAGACCAAGGATTAAAAACACCTGGCAATTGGCCAAAGAGAGACAAAAACTATTTTTTAGATAAAAGTTTTTCATGTATTAATACACCTAGTCAAACTATAGTTAATGATCCGGATCAGGTGGAGGAATTTGCCTAGCCAAATGGGATTGAGCCACTTTTAAGCCATACCAAAGATCTTCAACTGCAGCAGGTTTGCCAATAATCAAACCTTCATCATCCATTTCCTTCTGCAAAACAGGCGGCAATGAATCACGAAAAGCTAGTTCAAAATCTTGAGCATCATGGATCTGAAAGGAACTCGCCAGCTCATATAACTTCTCCTTATTTTCACGCACTGCACCGGCACACTTAAGAAAAAATTCAGCTTCTTGCCCTCGCCAAGGCCCCCACAGCATATCTAAAGCCTTATCCGACCAGCTACCATCCGGATTAGAACATTCACTGATATTTTCCTTCAAACTATTAAATGTCAGAAAGTAACCTTCCGGATCGATATTATTTTCCTTCATAGCCCATTGACATAGACTAGTCTCTAGCTGACCCATCAGGCTCTGCATTCTACGCCAGAATTTCTCACTATCTTTGCCGTAGTCGGATTCACAGAAAAAAGTAGCGCAAACAGAATTACGATATGCGTAATTACCGCATTGACTCGTATCAGGTCTCAAAAAGGGGCAAAGAACCTTGCTGTTTTGGCCAAATTCCCGGCTATACTGCTGTTCCAAAGAGTTCTGAAACATAACTGGGCTATGCTGCATGCCCTCAGGCAACAAAAAACCTTTAGAAATTAGGTTACTGACCAAGTAACGAGGACTAAGACCTTTTTCCTCATCGCTCTGAGTTCCCATGTCTGAGAGAGCAAAACCAAGCTGATAATTTGGAATTCGTGGATGATATGTACAGCAACCATATTTGGGATGAAATCCCTGCAATTTAACTTGAGGGCAACTATGACAAGTCGATTTTTCTTCACTGGGAAACTGAAAATAATGGGCGTCCTCGGGTAAAAGAAACCTCCAGATTCCAGGAATCTGATGCCTTCCCACCCCAAACAGCGAAAGTAAATCATCATGAACAATATGCGCCACTATGACCCCACTAGATACGTGAAGACGACATAGTAACAGAATCCACCATTTTGTCTATGACTAGAATTTAAATGACTATTATTATTATATTTATCGTTTCATCAAAGATGAGACGACAGCTGAAAGCCTCATCAGAAGCAGCATACAAACTATACGGGATTATCATAAACCCCCATCTCGAAACTTTTGTTAGCTTGCCGATAACTCAAAAGAATCATAGGAGGAAAAAAAATTAAAAGACTGGTCCATTGGTATTTAGAAAGAACCAACCGTGTATTCCCTAGCAACTTCAGTGAAGAAGAGAAGAATCGCAATAGGTTATATATGCTGTGCCTGTTTTTTGGTGCAGTAGCGATACTGGGATTCTTAGCTTTGGCAAACCAGTTGAATTCAACCAGTCACTTCCAAGTCTATGAAATCGTCTATTTAATGTTGTTAAGTGAAACGCTCTTAAGCTTCATAGCTCTGCATCAAAAACCACTCTGGACTCAAAAGCTATGCTTGTTTCATGTTATAATCAGCATGATCGTGCTTACCATTGGCGGTTGCGCTGCACCGATCGATTTAATGGTTTATAAAATCTTGTGGCTATCACCACTACCACCATTAACAGTGTTCATATTCGGCGCTTTCAAAGGCTCACTATTGATCCTTGCCGGCATAAATATTTCAACTATTGTGATCGTTAGCTATCTATTCAGTAATCAAATCATGATAAATGAACAGCAAGAATTACTCTGGAGTCTAGGCTTTATCAATATTTTTTCATTGTTTCTGTGTTGCATAAGCAGCTTTTTATACCACATGGTTGGAGGTATAGTTAAAAAACTAGAATCTAAAAACAAGAAACTGCACTTTTCAGAAGCAAAGCTTCAGCAGGCGATCAAATGGGCTGCTATCGGCGAGATGGCCGATGGTGTCGCTCATGAGATCAACAACCCATTAATGATCAATGCAGTGAATATAAGCCTATTGAAGAAAAAATATATCGCTGACAAGTATCTGGTCAACAGGCTTGATAAAATAAGCCTATCTAATGAGAGGATCGCAACTACTATCGAAACATTAAGTCGAATTAAAACTGATAGCGCTAATAACCTAGCAGACACTCATGACCTAAGCAAAATCATCGAGACTACTCTCAACCTATGCCAGAACTCTTTTAAACTTCTCGGCATTTTCATACAGGTAAGTCATCGAATAGAGGGAACAATCTACTGCCAACTGAACGAAGTCGTCGAGGCTTTAGTATCAGTTTTACGTAACTCAAGAGATGCTATTAAAGAACAACCCAATCGGGTAATTAATATTTCTACTACAGAGTCTGAGAATGAGCTTTTGATTCGGGTTTCTGATTCAGGGGAAGGAGTTCCCGAACAGTTTGCAGATCAAGTTTTTGAACCATTCTATACTACAAGTGATCGTCAAACCATCTCAGCCGGTTTAGGTTTAACTATCGCTAAAACCAACATCGAGAAGAACTATGGCAAAATCAGGCTACTCACCGGCAGACCAACGACCTTTGAAATTAGTTTTCCAAAGATCAAAAGCAGTAGTGACATAGAACGCATGAATGAGAAGAATCAGCAAACCTCACAAAAATCTGATCCCAATATCGACGCAGCTTAAATAAAATAGACCACGTTCTGAGCTTGCAATGAGCTGAACTCATTGGCATTCTGAGCTTGTTACCCCAGTGTTTAGCACTGATTCCATCTTCCCATCCAGAAAGGCACACCTGAATATGTCGCAAGGTAGAGGACAAAAAGAAGTTCAATCATTTCAAAGTATTATCTTTGAACTCCAGAAGTATTGGTCTGATCAGGGAGTTGCTATTTTACAGCCTTTAGATATGCAGGTCGGAGCAGGAACCTTTCACCCGGCCACTTTTTTGCGGTCCATTGGACCTGAAATTTGGAACGCAGCATATGTACAACCATCCAGGCGACCAACAGACGGCCGCTACGGAGAAAACCCCAACCGATTGCAACATTACTATCAATTCCAAGTCGTGCTCAAGCCTTCACCGGACAACCTCCAGGAACTTTACTTAGAGTCTTTGCGCCACCTCGGCATAGATCCAGAGGTTCATGATATTCGATTCGTCGAAGATAACTGGGAATCACCAACTCTAGGAGCATGGGGATTAGGCTGGGAAGTCTGGCTGAATGGGATGGAGATATCACAATTCACTTATTTTCAGCAGGTGGGCGGCCTTACCTGTTATCCAGTTACCGGAGAACTGACCTATGGCCTGGAAAGGTTAGCCATGTATCTGCAGGGAGTGGACAGTGTCTACGACCTCATCTGGACCATCGGTCCGCAGGGCCCTGTAACCTACGGCGATATTTACCACCAAAACGAAGTGGAACAATCAACTTATAATTTTGAATTCGCAAATGTACCAGTTATCAGTCAATGCTTTGATCATTGGGAACAAGAATGCGGTCGTTTATTAGAAAAAAATTTACCGTTACCTGCATATGAAATTGTTCTTAGCGCATCACATGCCTTTAATCTGCTAGACGCCCGTAAAGCTATATCAGTTACAGAGCGGCAGCGTCATATTTTACGCGTGCGTGACCTAGCTCGACGAGTAGCTCAGAGCTATTACGAATCAAGAAAAAACCTTGGTTTTCCAGGGGCTCCTGAAGAATACAAAAAAAGAGCTGATGAGCTTGTTCAAAACTAAATGCAATGACTAGAGAACCAAAGGATTAGAAGTGACCATAAAGAAAGATACCTTATTTATAGAAATCGGCACTGAAGAGCTTCCCCCTGGAAATCTGTATCAGCTAGCAAATTCGTTTGCCAACGGCATTGCCAAAGAGCTAGTAGCAGCAAAACTATTAGACAGCCAAATAAAGCCTCAGGTTTTTGCTAGTCCACGTCGCCTAGCCTTTTTGGTGGAAGCAGTAGGAATTTGCCAAGCAGAACAAACAATTGAACGAGTCGGCCCCCCCGAAAAAGCCGCCGCCGACAAGGAAGGGAAACCAACCAAAGTAGGCCTAGGCTTTGCCCGCTCAGTAGGCGTCTCTTTTGATGAGCTCGGTCGCAAAGAAACAGGAAGGGGTTCATGTCTATATTTTAAAACCACTAAACCAGGAGAAAAACTGGAATCTCTGTTGCCAGAGATAGCACAGAAAGCTCTAGAGTCCCTGCCAATACGCAAACGGATGCGTTGGGGTGATAAATTATATGGATTTGTTCGCCCAGCCCATTGGGTCATTGCACTTCATGGTGAAAATATTCTACCCATCGAAATTATGGGAATCAAAGCAGGCCGAACCACCAAAGGACACCGTTTTCACTGTAAAGACACCATTGAAATCGAACACGGCAACCAATACGAAAAGACTCTGAAAGAAAAAGGGTGGGTCATTCCAAGCTTCGAAGAACGAAAGAAAAAGGTAAAAGCTGAAGTAATGACAGCAGCCCAACCCCAAGGTAAACCAGAACTAGATGAAGAACTTTTAGATGAAGTCACAGGTCTGGTGGAATGGCCTAAAGGTTTATTAGGAAGTTTCTCGGAGTCCTTTCTTGAAGCTCCTCAAGAGTGTCTTATTTATTCTATGAAAGAACATCAGAAATACTTCCCAGTATTAGATGATCAAGGGCGTCTGCTCCCCTGGTTTGTTACCGTCGCAAACTTAGAATCTAAAGATCCTGCGAAGGTCATTGAAGGCAATGAAAAAGTCATTACACCGCGCCTCAATGATGCAATCTTTTTCTTTGAAAAAGACAAGAAAGCAGGGCTACTTCATTTTAGGGAACAACTTAAAAAAGTTGTTTTCCAAGCCCAACTAGGTACCGTCTTTGAAAAAACCGAAAGAGTTGCCCAGCTCGCTGCAATGATCGGAGACCATATTGGAGCCGATAAAAACCTTTGCATACAAGCGGGAGAACTGAGTAAAGCTGATCTAACTTCAGATATGGTTTACGAGTTTACTGAACTGCAGGGTATTATGGGGCGCTATTACTCTCTAGCAGCCGGAGACCCTGCAGAAGTCGCTGAAGCCATCAGAGAACAGTATCTGCCTCGTTTCGCCGGCGACGAAGTACCTACAACTAAAGTAGGCATGGCAGTAGCGTTAGCTGACAAGATCGATACTATTATTGGATTGTTTGGCATAGGCAAACCACCTACCGGTAGTAAAGACCCATATTCACTGCGCAGAGCCGCACTGGGTGTTCTCCGAATTATGATCGAAAATGCACTGGATCTCAGAGTCTCCCCATTGTTTGATAAAGCTGCAACATTATATGGTAAAAAATTAAGTAATAAAGATGCCGTTTCAGATGCTGTGCAATTTGTACTAGACCGGTTTCCAGCCAAATATAAAGAGGAAGGCAGAAGACCTGATACTATTTCGGCTGTGAATGCGATCAAAATTGATATGCCTTTTGATTTTCACCGCCGGGTTTTAGCTGTGGAATCCTTCCGAGAAATGCCTGAGGCAGAAAGCTTGGCTGCTGCCAATAAAAGGGTTCAGAATATGCTCAAAGGCAATGACTTAGCTAAGCTTGCAGGAACACCTGAACCGGCATTGTTAACAGAACCAGCAGAAAAAGAACTAAGTGATGCTCTGAAAGGGCTCGAAAAGCAACTCGAACCACTTATACAACGGGGAGAATATACGAAAGTATTATCTGAGCTGGCTGCATTAAAAAAACCGGTAGATAAGTTTTTTGACGAAATTAGAGTCATGGATGAGGACCCCAAAATCCAGCAAAATCGAATCATTCTGCTCAACAACCTACATGGTTTATTCTTTAAGGTAGCAGATATCAGCCAACTATCTTAGGATTAGATCACAATCATCTAATCCACAGATTTCGAGGTTGATATGCGAAGCTCTTTGCTATTTTCGCTCCGCTTTTTTGCTTGCTTCCTTGGACTCCAGATACTCAACTCTGGAGTCGCCTCAGGGAAAGGACAAAATCAATTAGCCAAAGAAATATCCCCTTATCTTCTCCAACACAAGAATAACCCTATTTGGTGGTACCCATGGGGAGAGGCTGCCATAACAGCCGCCAAGAAGGCCAATAAGCCGATTTTTCTTTCTATCGGCTACTCTACCTGTCATTGGTGTCATGTGATGGCAGGCGATTCCTTCGAAAACCCATCAGTCGCAGCCATTATCAACAAATATTTCATTGCTATAAAAGTGGATAGAGAAGAACGCCCTGACGTCGACGCGATTTATATGTCAGCGCTGCAGAAAATGACCGGGCAAGGGGGTTGGCCGATGAGTCTCTTCCTTACTCCCAAACTAACGCCCTTCTGGTCCGGAACATTCCTCGAAAGCAATCAGTTAATCAAGTTGGCGAAGGTGATCGCAGCAGAATGGGAGAAAAACCCTCAGGATATCATCAAATATGGACTCAAAATTGAACAGCTACTCAACAGCCCCCACAATCAAACAGCAGAAGTCAATAAAGAGATAAAAGCCTCAGAAATGACGCTAAAAGACTACTACGAAGACATGAAACAAAACTTTGACAGCAAATATGCTGGTTTTGGTAACAGTCCTAAGTTTCCCCCAGCTATGGACCTCATGGCTCTCATGCGAATCCATTATCGTACTGATCACCCGCAACCATTAAAAATGGTCGAAACCACTCTCGCAGCGATGGCTCGCAGCGGGATGTACGATCAGATCGGTGGGGGTTTTCATCGTTATGCTACTGACCGCCAATGGTCAACACCACACTTTGAAAAGATGCTATATGACAATGCTCTCCTAAGCCTTGCTTATACGGAGGCATTTCAATTAACGCAAAATCAAGAATATAAGCGCATTGCCAAAGAAACTCTGGATTATGTTATTCGAGATATGAGCCACAGCAATGGTGGCTTTTACTCTGCTGAAGATGCGGATAGTGAACATACAGAAGGTAAGTTTTATCTTTGGCAATGGAACGAATTAGAAAAATTCCTTAGCAGAAAAGAACTTGTTTTCATGCAAGAAAGGTTCGGTGTACACCCAAAAGGTAACTATAAAGTCTCAAGAGAAGTAGCTGATCTAGAAAAAAAAGCAGGTATGAAAGAAATTCATGGCGGCAATATATTACATCTGAGTTTTAATAAACCCCTTCCGGAATCATCTTTCTATAACAATCTGAAAAATAAACTCTTCAAGATCAGAGTCAAACGTATCAGACCCGGACTTGACGACAAAGTACTTACCTCTTGGAACGGTTTGATGATCGCAGCTATGGCTCGAGGTTATCAGGTTTTTCGCAATGAATCTTATCTGCAGGCAGCACAAAAAGCGGCTAAATTTATCCAGACTGAATTAACCGTAAAAAAAGGTGAGGAAACCTTGCTACTCAGACGTTATAGATCAAATAAGGCTGGCATTCGTGGCAATCTAAGTGACTATGCTTTCTTAATTTACGGTCTTACTGAATTATATCAAGCCGATTTTAATCCAGGCTGGATCGGCTGGGCTGAGAGACTCCAAAAACAGCAGAATAAATTATTCCTAGATCCAGTCACTCATTTATATTTTGATACCGACGGACAAGATTCATCTCTACTGATTAGACCTCGACGCCTTCATGATAATACCATCCCTTCAGGAAATTCGGTAACAGCACTCAATCTACTAAGACTAGAAGATCTCACTCTTAGTAAAAAATACGGCTCTAAGGCAGCTCAAATAATCCAAACAACCCTTAAATATCACCAAGGTCAACTTAATCGGACCCCATTTTTATTGCAAGCTGTGGATTATATGTTAGACGACAACAAGGAAATCGCAATTGTGGGTCTAAGTGCAGATGCTCATTCAAATTCATTAATCCAAACACTTCAACAAAATGGATTTAATCCAAATAAAGTCATTGCAACCCGTCCTATAGGAATATCTCATGATGCTAAACAATTTCAACATATTGGTTTATTAAGCTACAAGTTAGCTATCGGAGCGAAAGCTACCGCATATGTTTGCGTAGCCACCATATGTAAACTACCGACTAATGAAGTAGCAACGGCTGGACAGCTTTCTAAAAAGGTGAAACGTTACACTCTCGATCAATGATAATGTTATTATGCTTAATGAAAGCTCCAATTGATACCAGCCACTAGGACTGTTTCACGTGCATCGCTTTCTTCGAAATTAAATGAAGATGATATATCTGCAGATCTATCATCATCATACCCTTTCATCTGCTGAAATTGCAGCTTACGCTGAGCTAGGTCGGTACTAGCCTCGAAAAAAGTCAACCAGTGTTCCGTAAACATCCAATCAACTCTGCCGGCTAATCTCACCGATGGCGAAAGGAGATAAGTTGCTTCCATTGTACTATAGCCTGCTATATTTTTATCAAATTCATAAAGGATCTTAAATGCCGACTCAGCTACCGCAGCTAATCTTAAACCAAATCGGACACTTTCAATCGAACGCCAAAGCCCAATACCAATATAGCTCATGTCAACGGGAAGTTCCGTTTTGGCTGAAAGAGCCCCTAACGCTTCCGCCCAACTATCCGACCAGTATGCCCGAGCAAGACCAAGATCTACTGTCAACCATGGATAAAACCTGTACTCAAAAGTCAACAATGGATATATATTGGTGGAAAAATACTGCTCTTTGCCATGAACAGAAGAGGTATAATTACCCTGCCCAAAACCCAGCCCAACAACAAACCTTTCCCCGAACCCCGACTCCGCCTCCAGCTCTTTTACGGTTTGGGTAAAAGTAGATAAAATATTGCGTTCTGCGGTGGTATTTCTAGCCTGACCATAGCCCTGAACAGTTGGTGGCTTAACCATAACTTTAACTTTAGCAATTTGCGCTTTGGCAGCAACCTTCGGTTTACCGAGAGGAATACGCTTGAGAGCCGCTATTTTTTGTTTAGGTGCCATCTTCTTAAGAACTGAAGGACGCGGAGGCTCAACCGTCTCAACATACTTACCTTTACTTACAATTACCTCTGGCTTTTTTTCCTGAATCTCTAAAACTTCTATTTTTTCAACTAGTTTTTCAACACTAGCTGTATCATTAACTTCTTCTGCCTGGGTGATTTTTTCGAAAATCTCAGCTTCTTTTGGAGAAACATCCTGAACACCGACCTTCCCCTCGATCGTGATAACCTGACTCTTATTTGAAATATTAGAAACTATAAAATCGGTACCTCTAACCCCCATACTCATTGAACGGGTTCGAAACTTGGTCTTAATATTTTTGTTCTTTTCAACAGTAGCACGAAGAGTTCCATTCATTAACTGCATCCAACGGCCTACAGTACTACTCTTTTGCCCTTTAATAAATCGTCGCGAAACACGAACTTTAGTATTGCGATCTAGAACTATTTTAAAACCGTCGTCTAGAGTTAATGACATTTTTGCTTTCGAGCCTGATGCTAAAACATCGCCGTAGTATATTTTACCGCCAGGTTTAATCTTGGTACTTTCCCAGTATTTGCTTTTATACAAGGCAATAACGTAACCTTCTCTTTTACCTGAAACCTTCATACTTTCTGTTAAAATCTTGCTAGGGTTGCGCAAAACATCTGGAGCACCAAGACTTTCTTTCACTGTACCAATAGAAACTCTTTTTCTAACTTTCCCAACGGCAGGCTCTATCAATAACAACATATGCAACAAAACTATCAGTGAGCTAAACACAATTTTCTCCAAAGAAGCCGATCATTGATTTAATCAAAGGGTTGATGCATAAAGTAAATCGGTTAAAATATCAATTACTTGACAACTCAAAGGTATATTTTAAATCTTAACTGTTTTATTGAAAAATAACTACATCGATTCGCTGAAAAGAATAATAGCGAAGACATATAGGAAGTTTGATGATCGAACCGTTTTATTTATATATGTCATTATTTTTACTACATCAGAGAAGGAATTATGGAACTGGTGACTTCATGGAATTTAGAACTCGGTTTAGCTGCTCAACATAATTAATACAGACTTGTCCCGGCTGATTTGATGATGCTGGACAGTCTCCTTTCACATATAGAGTGAAAGCGGTGAAAGCAAGTTTGGTACCCGATAACTTCACGGCACAACTTCTGGCAAGACCTAACTTTTGTTGTTCATCTGCAACATCTTCGGTTACAGCTTCT
>PBRN01000290.1 GCA_002725955.1 Pseudobdellovibrionaceae bacterium | reverse complement strand
CCAAGAAAAAAGCTGCCAAAAAGCCTGCAGCAAAGAAAAAAGCTACTAAGAAAAAAGCTGCCAAAAAGCCTGCAGCAAAGAAAAAAGCTACTAAGAAGAAAGCCGCCAAGAAGCCTGCAGCAAAGAAAAAAGCTACTGCGCCAAAAAAGAAGAGAAAGTAAATAAATTTACTTAATTCTGGAGAGCCCTTTGTTTATTAACATAGGGCTTTCTCTTTTTAACCCCTACCCAATATTTCAGAAAATGGTCAATTTAAGCTTCTAAAACTACTCTAACTACTGCCAATAATGTCTAAATGGCACCACAGATGACGTCATACCGACATAAAACTTGATGACAACTTCCTAATTTTACTCTTGCCGAGAGCCCTACAGTGAAGGCATATATGTAATACGTAACTGACAAGAATAAATATTATCAATTATTTCTGACAGTTACCATATTGGACATCTGATCTATGAATATCTATTCACCACCATCGATACAGGAGAAAAAACGTTGGTAGTACCTATTATTTACGGTTGCGCAGCTATTGCAGTCATTTTTGCGCTCATTTTGGCAAAAAAAGTTGCTGCCATTCCAGTGGAAGGTAATAACCCTGAAGAGACGTCGAAGTTTAAAGAAATTTCTAGTGCGATTGCGGAAGGTGCAAATACCTTCTTGGCTCGCGAGTTTAAGTACGTGGGAATATTTGCAATTTTATTTGCTATCTTTATGTATTTCTCTTTAGATGTAGAGTCGACCGAACATAATGAAGGTTTTTATTCAGCCTTATCTTTTATCCTTGGTGGCATTATTTCTTGCCTATGTGCAATTTTAGGTATGAAAATCGCAACCTTCGGTAATGTCAGAACTACGATTAAAGCTAGGACAGGATTAGTTGAAGCATTTCAAGTAGCTTTCAATTCCGGAGCTGTGATGGGCTTTGGATTAGTGGGCTTGGCTGTTATCGGTCTGCTTACAATCTACCTAGTATACAGCCAATTTATCCATGAAACCGAGCTCCTAATGGAAATGGTTGCTGGATTTGGCCTTGGAGCATCGACAGTAGCCCTATTTAGCAGAGTAGGCGGTGGGATTTTCACCAAAGCTGCTGATGTTGGTGCGGATCTAGTCGGTAAAGTTGAACAAGGTATTCCGGAGGATGACCCAAGAAACCCCGCTGTAATTGCAGACAATGTTGGCGACAATGTTGGTGATATTGCTGGCATGGGTTCAGACCTTTTTGGTTCTTGTGCAGAAGCTACCTGTGCAGCATTGGTAATCGGCGCAACAAGTGCCGCCATTTCCGGTAATGAGCTAGCTTTATTGTATCCTATTCTCATCTCAGCTATTGGCATTCCAGTATGCTTAATCACTACTTTATTTGCTCGTATTGAACCTGATGCCTCTTCTGCAGAACCTGTGCTCAAAAAGCTGCTCTGGGTATCAACCATACTCATGACAGTCGCTATGTTTTTCGTCACCAAGTATGCCATGGTGTCTGAATTTGTCCTCGGCAATCAAACCATCACTTCTAATGATGTTATGATCTCATTGTTCGCTGGTCTATGGTCAGGCTTACTGATTGGACTTGTAACAGAGTTCTATACCTCGCACTCTTACAAACCAGTAAGAGAGGTGTCTCAAGCATCAGAAACCGGCCCTGCAACTAACATCATCTATGGATTGGCCTTAGGCTATAAATCATCCGTGATCCCAGTAATTGCGATCGCTATTACGGTATACGTGTCTTGGGATTTAGCAGGCATGTATGGTATCGCCATTGCCGCCTTAGGGATGATTTCAACTATGTCTATTGGACTAACTATTGATGCATATGGCCCAGTAGCAGACAATGCTGGCGGTCTAGCTGAAATGTGTGAACTCCCCCCTGAAGTGAGAGAAAGAACAGACCTTCTAGATGCTGCCGGTAACACCACCGCAGCTATCGGCAAGGGCTTCGCTATCGGCTCAGCACTTTTAACAGCACTGGCTCTGTTTTCGGCATTTTTGACAAGGACTGAGATAGATACATTAAACTTACTATCTCCGATTGTATTCGCAGCTTGTCTAGTAGGAGGGATGCTTCCGTTCCTATTTACAGCTCAAACCATGAAAGGTGTCGGCTTAGCAGCTAATGCTATGATCGAAGAAGTAAGGAGACAATTCAGAGAGTATCCTGGGATCCTAAAAGGCACTCAGAAACCAGATCATGCTACCTGTATCGATATTTCGACCTCAGCTGCTATTAAAGAAATGGTGGCTCCAGGGCTGCTAGTGATGATTACCCCACTTGTCATCGGATTTCTGTTTGGCACAGAGGCACTTGCCGGTATGCTGGCTGGTGCGTTGACCTCGGGTTTGGTCTTAGCTCTCTCCGCCTCTAACTCAGGTGGAGCTTGGGACAATGCTAAAAAGTATATTGAGGCAGGCGCTCATGGCGGTAAAGGCTCAGAAGCACACAGTGCTGCTGTTGTCGGCGATACTGTTGGAGACCCATTTAAAGATACTTCTGGACCATCCATTAATATCCTTATGAAGCTCATGGCTATCTTAAGCTTAGTTTTCGCACCATTCTTCATGCAGTATGGTGGCATCTTACTCAAGTAATTAGAGTAAGGTCATCAGAGAACAAAAAGCTCCGCTATTCAAATGGCGGAGCCTTTTTTTTGCACCAGCGCAACCAATTAAAATAGCATAAGAAGTTATAATTTTTTGTCATTTTCTCAATTTTTCATAATAGCCACCGATAACCTTTGACGGAGGTTATGTAGTATGAGGGTTGGAAAAATCTTTTCTATGCCAAACGAGTACACTCGTTTTGCGAGAATTCGAGATAAAGACGGATCTACATTTACAGTCGATCCCAGCTTACTTCCGGAGGGATCCAGTAAAGATAAAAACGTTGCCTACAAAGTAGAAATCTGGGGTAGCGGTGGATTGGTAAACTACGTTGAAGAAGACTAGTAAGCTTAGCCTTAATCTTGGATCGCATCATGCGGGCAAAGTTCAAAAAGTAACTTAGCCTTTTATAACAATCGCACTATCAATCTTCCCAAATCGTGAAAGCATGTTCTCATTGTAGTATGTGTCAATCTCAAGAGTTTGACTTTTTCTTTTCATGGTCTTTTAACTGAAGTCGAACTGTTCTCCTATGTTGAGCTCTCTCTTGCCTTCGTTTTTCAACTTCAGTTTCGGGCTGCAACCTCCCAAAAGCAGATGGTCGACCATTACTATCAAGAGACACCATAGTTAACCAAGCACTTGCGGTATGAAATTTTTCACCTGTGATTGGATTTTCGGCCGTAACCTTGACTCCAACTTCAGCACTCGATTTCCAAACACAGTTAACCTTAGCCTGCAGAGAGACGACCCAACCCAATCTAATCGGAGCTAAAAATTGCATAGCATCTACGGAAGCAGTGACCACCTGTTTCCTAGCGTGTCTAAATCCACATATGGCGGCAGCAATATCTACCCAAGACATAACTATACCGCCAAAAATTGTGCCCATTGCATTGGTATGCTGAGGTAAGACTAGCTCCGTCATCATGACTTCGCTTTCTCTCGGGAACTTATCTGCCATTTAAATCCTTACTATCTTTAGAATTGTTGTGAATCAATTGATTAGGATAATCAACCAGCATTGATTGATTCTTACCTGACTTCTTACTTCTATACATACAACGATCTGCTGCATTTAACAGAGTGTCCTTATCTTTTCCATGATCAGGAAAAACAGCAACCCCAATGGAGGCGGTGACTGAACCTTTGCCGCCACCATCAAAATAAAAAACCTTTTCTTCTATACTTTTACACATTCGTTCGGCTGCCATGAGACCAGCATGAGCATTCGCTTCCAATAGCAAAACTATATACTCGTCCCCTCCGTAACGGAAAACACTATCGACTTCCCTCAACCCCTGTTTTAAGAGACCTGCAATTTCTTTAATAACTTGTGATCCAGCCAAATGACCAAATTTATCGTTTATCGGTTTAAAATCATCTAAATCAATAAATAATAAACAAAATGAAGTCGAAAATCGACTAGCCCTGCGAATTTCAACATCAAGACATAAATCAAGATAACGGTAATTATACAGTCCAGTCAGGTCATCTGTATGAATGAGGGCTTGAGCCTTTTCAATTTTCTGAAACCAAGATGCAGAATACTGGAAATTTCTAGCAAAAAAATCTAACTCACATACTCCAAGCTTTGAGTACTGATCTGCCTGACTTTCCTGCCAAGCCAGTATATTCTTTACCCCAGTATTATCGACAAAAAACATGATGTAAACAGTCTGGGAATCTATTGTAAGAGTATTAATGCCATCTTTAATATCTGATTTATTAACATTTATAAGTTTGATCTGGCTCAAACATCCACCTAACAAATCAGCTTCCAGCTGACTAACCCCTCTGTACTTTCTTGAGCTTATATTCCAGACAAACCGCCGATTAACTTTACGGTATTCGAAGCAATTAAAAGATGAAAGCTGCCTGAAATCAACTAAAGTCAAAATAAATTTCTTTAATAGTCTTTCCCAGCTAGGCTCTCTCCACAATTGCTGAGTTATAGCAAAAGCTTTTTCAAGCTCTGATTGGGGACCCTTGATATCCTTCAACAAATGAGGTTTGTTTAGCATAAAAAAAATCCTTACATTGAATCACTCCGATGGAAACAAATTAAATATTAGATCAGGGCCATAAACCAAATATAGGACAGCGCCTAGTGCTAAAAAAGGACCAAAAGGTAACTCTGTTTTAAAGTCGACTCCTTTTTTCAAAACAATGCCTGCAATTCCAATAAGCGCACCTACAATAGAGCCGATAAAAAGTGTGGGTAAAATACTTTCAAAACCTAACCATCCGCCAATTGCGGCTAACAACTTTACATCACCCATCCCCATTCCCGACTGTTTTCTCAATAACAAATATATCCAAGCTAAGAGATATAAGATACCCCCTCCAAAGAGAATACCAAGCAATGAACTAAACCAATTTAATTGCGGGTGAATCCAGATCCAAACAGGTGAGAATAAAATCATGGGTAAAGAAATCACATCCGGAATAATCTTTAAACGTAAATCGATAACTGAGCAGATTATCAACAAAGATGTGAAAATAATCGCATGTAAACAGCGAATAAATTCAGCGGGATCTATAGTTAAGTGAATGATAGATCCTTGAAAAAATGGAAACTGCCAATAAAGAAAGCCAAAAGTAAAGGCCGTGAACAACTCAACTAAAACATACTGAACTGCTATTGGGTTTTGGCAACAACTTGCTTTACCGCGTAAAAGCAGCCACGAAAGAATGGGAATATTATGCCAAAAGGGAATACAAGTATGACAATAAGGGCAATGGGATCGTCGGTCTTTAAAAAACGTACCCTCTGGAATACGCAAAATACATACATTCAAAAAACTACCAACTATCGCACCTAAAATGACCATAAACCATGTCACCGGTTGCTGGTAAATGATAAGGAAAGTCGAAAAAAAACTCTGCATATTCAATAACTTTCATCTAAACCATTTTTGTGAACCAAAGGAGTTGACCTAAACACCATATTACCCCATTCTACGCCAGTCTATGCAGAATACTAGGGGTCAGTTAATACCTGACACTAATCCTAGAAAAATGAGGATAGATTCTTGTACATTAAATCTCCGTAATTAGGTATTTGGGGAAATCTTTTAAATGAAATTTCAGGTATTAGATCAATTACAATGGCATATACTCATAGATAAGCTATCTCAGAAGGCTCAAACAGAACCATCCAGGAAAATGTGCCGAGATCTTCAGCCTACCATGGGCCATAACGACATAGAGAAGAGATGGGCACAAGTGTTACCTCTAAAAACACTTTTTTCCAGAGGATACCGAGCTCCCATCGGCGAACTACCAGACCTAACACTATCATTTCGGGCTGCATCGCTCGGGCAAATTCTTAATGGCGAAGATTTATGGGATATCTTTATTCTCCTTCAAATGACTCAAACTGTTCGCCAATTCACGGTTGACCAAAAAGATCGCTGCCAAACATTATCCAGATTCCATGGTAATCTATATCCTTTACCTGGCCTTTCTCGTGCGATTCAAAAAGCTATTAGTACAGAGGGTGAAATCCTCGATACAGCAACTCCAACCCTTGAAAAAATCAGAAGGGACAAAGTCTCTGCCAGGCGTCACATTGAGAGTAAAATTAAACAGCTGCTAACAGAAAGAGAACTTGAAACGTATTTGCAAGATAAGTTCTTCACAATCAGAGCCGACCGTTATGTAGTACCTATAAGATTAGACGGCCGCGGTAGAGTCGATGGTTCTATCCATGATACGTCAGATAGCGGCCAAACTCTATATATAGAGCCTTTAGAGATAAAAGGTATGAATGAGAACCTTTTAGAACTAGAGTTAGCCGAAAAACTTGAAATTCTAAAAATCTTCAAAGAGCTGAGCGACCAAGTCGCCGCAGAATTAGAAATAATTAGCGCAAACTTTGATAATTTAATTGAATTAGATTTCTTAACAGCACAAGCATGCTTAGCTCATTCTCTCGATGCAGGGCCAGTCGAACTCACGACACAACCAATTCTTCATTTAAGAAATGCAAGACACCCTCTAATTACTACTCCTAGTGGTGGTAATGCAATTGCCAATGATATCATGTTAACCAAAGAACAAAGATCACTCATTGTTTCAGGACCAAATGCGGGCGGCAAAACAGTAGTCTTGAAGACAACAGGACTCTTGCACCTTATGGCTAAAGCCGGGCTTTTAATACCTGCAGATGAAAACTCAAAAATCTACCTTTTTGAAAAAGTATGGGTCTCTATCGGCGATTCGCAAAATCTTAGTGCAAGTCTGTCTACCTTTTCAGGACACATTTATGGGCTAAAAACGATTGTAGAATCGGCTGGCCCAAAAGACCTTGTTTTACTCGACGAGTTAGCTGTAGGGACAGAACCACAAGCAGGGGCAGCGATTGCTCAAGCAATACTAGAAAAGCTTGCCGAAAAAAAT
>PBRN01000289.1 GCA_002725955.1 Pseudobdellovibrionaceae bacterium | reverse complement strand
CAGCATACGTCACACCTTACGGAATCGATCGACCCATTGACACAAAAAGATCAAAAGATCTGACAATCGAGAAAGAGATGTGTAAAAACTACTTATTAAAACAAGGATACATCATTGATGATATCTGGCAAATAAGGTGGTTTAAAGACATCCCCTTTATTATTGACTTCTCAGATCTCAAACCTATCAAGGATCAATAAGTTGCATAATAGAAGGGAGCTGCCGGTACCGGCCTTCCAAGTCTAACCCATAACCTATGACAAACTCTTTAGTAATTTGAAAGCCAACATAATCAAGTTGATGTTGCATCTGATGACACTCAGGTTTAGATAGCAGAGTACAAATTCTAAGGCTGCTAGGACTTCGGACTTCAAGTACATTTAATAAATAATCAATGGTATTTCCAGTATCAACTATATCTTCAACTAAAATAACGTCTTTACCGGCTATATCTCCAGTGAGATCATTTGTGATTCTGACATGACCTGTAGTTTCTGTTCCCTCATAACTACTTACACCTATAAATTCCACCTGCACAGGGCATGTAATTTCTCGAACCAAATCAGCAACAAAGATAAAAGAACCTTTCAAAACTCCTATGATCGTGACCCCTTCTGGAAAGTCACTACTAATTTGTTCACCCAGATCTTTTACCCTATCTTTTAAGTCCTTTTCGTCGAAAAGAGGTACTAACTTTTTTCCTGTAATCTCTTCAATCATTTTTTCTTTCTCTTTATATTCGTAACAGATAGAAAATTAGAACTAGCTAATATTTTTTCATCACTTGGCGCAAGATTAAAAGTTGATTTTCTCATACCAATTAACTCAACCCTCAGCCAACGATGAGACCTACCCATTCCTGCTGCAGAAAAGTTGACCATCACATCAAAGATACCTGTGTTCTTGCTTGTAAACTTTTGTTGATACAAAATCTTATTTTCACTATAAACAATTAACTTAGTAGGATCCAAATACCAACTTGATTTAACCCGCACCCTAAACTTAATACGGTTACCTTGCTGTGAAATAATAGATTCCTGTTCTGGCCAAGGTAAAAATTTAATTTTAGCACCAGCATTGATAAAAAAACTTCGATTTTTCATAGCCCCAGCAAGTTGCGCTACATCCTTTTTAACATTAATATTCTCAAAATTCATAGCTGGGAAATATCCAAATGAATCACCCATCTCACGATAGCTAGCAATAGTCATCGCAACTGGATAACCTGCCCTTGTCATCTGATTTACTAAATCCAGCAATCTTTTGTAGGGATAAACTTCGCCACAACCTATCACTTGTATACCGTCTGGTTTAAGAGTTCGAGCTAATTGACTGTAGGCACTTATATTGACATCTGACTTCGGACATACCAACTCTACAAACACATCAGGAATTAGTTCTCTGATATAAGCTGTTAACTTTAATAAGTTCATTACTTTATAAGAGGCATGAGATTCAATCTTCTTCCAACTATCAGCATTTACGGGCAAAAAACGCATCGATATTTGAGTCTCCGGATCAGAAACCTCTAATACAGCTAGATTAGTTTCGTGCTCCTCGTCTTTGGTGATATATCCAGCTTTGATAGTGCTTCCTGTGATACTTTCCAATTGTTCTTGTCCAAAGCCATCGAATTGCGTCGCTATCTCAGCAACCGATAGATCACTTGGCTCCAAACTAGTTGGACCGTAGCAGTTTTGCTGCCATGTGTGACCAGCACCGACTATAGCACCAAAAGAACATAATTCACCGTTTCTACGATATAAAGATCCAAAATAACGTCCGGCCTCTAGCTCTAGACTAAATGGCCATGTTTTTATTAGAAAAGTTTTCCCGGCAATTGGAATCCACGATTTCGCTTTTTTCAATACTCGTGCCAACGGCAGTATCGGGTTATTACCTTCCCGCCAGAGCCTCAACATAGCTGGCCTCTCTGGCCCGGATCTCTCATCCATATTGATCTGCAGCTGACCAAATACTTTCACAGGTAATCTTACCTCATGATCCACACTCTTCTGTAAAGAAACCAGCTGGTAGTTACTACCTACACCATTATTATTAACGTCCAAGTACACTAGCCTGTTTGTGGGAAGCTTAATCTCAGTTTTTTCCCCATAAGCAAAAGGGATCCATGCCAGTAATTTATTCTTATCATCTTTTAAAAAACCACCACTTTGATGAAGAACATCAGAATCTCTAGTCCCTGGAGAGAAAATGGAAACTAAACGAAAAGGCACAGAATTAATACATTCACCCTGAATACGATAGAAACTTTCCATCTTTTGCTGAGAATTTTTTCCCGTAAGCCGTTTACCCGAAAAACACTTGAAGTTGCGATACACATCCCAAGGATATTGTAATGCTTGTTTCCCCGTCAAAACCCGAAAACCTGGAGGCAGTGATACATTACCATAAGAAAAACTAAGTTTGATGATTTCGCCATCATATGAATAATTTAAAGGGGAATAACTGGCAACCCCCATAAAACTTTCACCTTCCTGCCATGACAAGCCCCAATTTTTCTTATCTATTGGAAAAGGAATAACCATCCCAGCTTTCTTAAACAATCGGAACTGAGCTTTTACCCCTCGCAGACCGGAATCTTTTGCTAGCAGCTGCGGCATAAAGAAGGAAAGGTTTTTTCCTTTTTCGGACAGCGTAATATGCAAATCAAAGATAGTTTTACCTGAACCTTTGAACGAAATAATAAGCTGCGAAGCTAGCGGAATCCCATTTTTATCGGCAATAATTTGGGTATCCATCGCCCATGGAAACCAGTTTTTTTTGCCTTTAGAAACTTTAATTTCCATAGGACCAAGCCCCGGAATCTTCACCCATTTTTTGTTACGCAACTCGTAACCAGCAAGCAGAAAGGGATACCATGGATCTCCAAGAGGCCCGGGAGGAACTCCAGCAAATACCAAATGCCAATTAGCGCTGGCGAGCAATAATTGACCTTTATAGTGACCTAAATGCGGCCATTTACTAACCGTTATCGGATTAACAGGCTCAGCTAAGGTATGCCCCGTTACCTTGGCCCCAGAGGAGCCACCCTGAGGGGTGTTACTGCCTTGGGCTAAACCGGGACCATTAGCTAAAATTACAATGCTAAGAAAGAAGCTAATCCCCTTAAAAAAATGACTAAATCTCTTTTTTTTTAAACTTGCCAATTTTTTTATTGACATTTCGACTTTTATTTGAGAGATTGAGTTAGCGTTTACGCCTTTTTTCATAAAACCCTTCCCGTGAAAGAGGTCCTGATGACTTTAGAAGCCGAACAAGAATTCCAGTCAAACAAAATCAAAAGACTCCCCCCTTCAGTAGTAAAAGATATTGAACTTAAAAATCATGCACGCAGACTAGCAAGCCTTTCGCCAATTAAGATTAAAGTTAGACAGTGTATTTCATGCGGCACCATGTTCGAATCAGCAGGCAACCGCACTTGTGGCTGTAATACGCGAAGCACAGGCTTTATTGCTGGTCGTGAAATCATCTAAACATACCTCGACTTAACTTACATTATACCTATACATCAAAAGCTGGTCTAAAATTCGGCTTTTTGTTGTTTAGTTAGTGATAACTTTGGTCTTATACAAATTAAATATATATTTTGCAGCCTATGTTATTTTACACCCCACCCCCAAAATAGCCCTAAATATATATTAAACAACTGAAATTAATAGATAAAGTGAATATCTATTAAACTTTATCTCATATTTTTCCGAATTTCCCCAAATCAGATTAAAAAAGAGTCGAATATTTTTTTGGCTCTTTATTAAAACACAAGCTGCAGATGAGATTGAGGAACTAGAAATGGCAGATCCAATACAATTTTCTCGTCGCCCCTATACTGTGAAGTACATAGACCTCAATGGAGAAATGCAGACGATCCGTCGCAAACCACCTCCTAAGCTGCACAATATTTGGCCTCAAGATGAAGTCAATCTAAAAGAAGCGAAAAATGCCGATTGGGAAGAAGGAGAATACTCTGTTTCTCATATTAACCCCAAACATCCTAATGTGATTCAAATAGAAAACTCGGACGGGCAGAAAACTTTTGTTGACTACTACAACCTCGAGTTAGAAAGAGCATTTGGCAAAAGAGAGGGTAAAGAGGCCATGGAGCTAGCTATTAATAATAAATATCTCCTATGGCCCTAGTCATCACTTAAAATCTAACTCCCGTTGCGGGTGCAAGCCTTGACCCCTGCCCTAGCAATTTCCTGATCTTTTTCATAACCATTAAGATAAATGTGGTCTACAGCCCAGCCCGTCAATCGACCAGTAATATCGTAGACCAAAGCTCTAAAGAAGTGCTCGCTATTGCGGTTAGGGCCCTGAGTATATAAGGACATATTAAATACTCTTTGATTCACATTCCTGACTTCGTGATTTTGCTGTACCGTCCAAATCAGCTTGTCACTCACACAGCGCTCAGCCTTCTCAACAACAATCCGGGTGACCCCCCTGATAAAGTTAAGATCAAAGGCAATATCTTGCCCCGCCTGATAGGTGTTTTTCGGTGCATGAAAATTAAATTCAGCCCGCCCCCGCAATGCATCAGGATTTTTCACATAGGCGTAAAAAATTGATTCATCAAAGTCAGCAATATCACCCCACTGATACTCTTCACTATTGCCCTGGGATACAAACTGAACGCCACCATCAACACCAGGCTTCATACAATAATCAACGTCAATGTCGGGATTAACATCACCCAGACGTAAACAGACCATCTTGATCACTGTACCCAGTTTTCGCATCTGAAGCTTGGTCAGCCACATGGGATTCGCCGTAACTCTTTTACCTTCAACATAATGCCCCGAATCACCCACAAGCATCACGACAATACTATCATCAACTTTTTGAGCTGTTCCATCTTTACCCGTAAGCTCCACGGTTGATCCGTGCTGGGCAATCTGCAAAGGCTTTGCAACTAAGCTAGTATCAGGTGGCACAATATAATGAGCCCCTACCCTGATCTGATCCTCATCCCGGGTAGAATGCTGAATTTCCAAACAAGCTGATAACGAGAAGGGACAATGGGTAACGATCACACCTTTGGGAACATTTCTTTTATCAGATGGCTCCTGGTAAGTCAGCTCAAAGAATAATGCCGAAGGTATCGAAGCCTCATCCATAAATAATTTTAGGTTACTTTGTACTTGTGGAGGTAATTCCGTAATGTTGATCTGTTTGGCAGGAGGATTCAAAGCCACGATTTCACCGGTTTTCGGATTCTGCCACAAATCACCTTTATTTATTTTATTTATCAATTCACGAGCAAAAATGATCTGAACGTTTCTGCGAGTATTGATACCATCCCTCTGCAAAAGAGCGATCTGCCAGGCCCAGTCATATAAGTCAATAGGCGTGCCTATTGAAGGACTTAGCTTCAGTGATTGTCTATCTAAACTAACTCTCACCCACTTAGCGTAGGCATCAATCTGAACAATCAATTCCTTACTCTGATCAGCGGCAGGATCTAGCTCTAGATCAACATAAGGAACACCAAAAGCCGTCTGGGCAGCAGAAACACCTAAGGGAACATCAACCCCTGCATACCATGCGCTAGAAGGCGAGGCTTCCATACCTGTTTCACTAAAGGCTACCGCCTTCATGATGGATACAGGGATTGCATATTTAGAACTAGCCTGCTGAAAGGCCAATTCTATTTCACCGACACTCGCCCCACTAGGACCACCCCCACCAGAGCTGCCACCACAGCTAATAGCCAATACGCTAGAGGCGAATAATAGACTTTGCCTTAGACATTTTTTCCAGCAACTTTTCATAATAGTCTCCAAGAATCGGGATATAAGCTAATTATACAGGATTTTCCTAGCGTTGAGAGCGGGACGCCCTAGAGGCAGGTATAAGATACTGTATATATTAAAATAAATGAGATGACATGGGAAAGTAAGTCGTTGGTGACGACTAGGCAATTTGTGCCCACAAGGCAGTGCTTAAGCTTGCATCACTTGGTATAGGCCATCACGAACAGGGGACAATATTGCGATGAAATGCTGCACCACAGGTTGATTAAACGGAGTTTACATAAAAAAAATGAAAATTTGTCCGGCGGAGCGAGCTATAAAAGTGTGAACATAGGAAAATATCAGCTCTTTTTTTTACCTTATTTATTAGTAAGTTACAGTGAGTCGATATGGTTTCACGCCATATATGCTTCATAAGGCTCTGGTGATCGCTCTGAATCTCAGCAAAGAACAACAAAATATGTAATTACTGTAAATTAGCACTTGCAGGGAAAGTCTATATAAGGCACATATTTCTTCCATCGAGGGGGATTAGCTCAGCTGGTAGAGCGCTTGCCTTGCACGCAAGAGGTCAGGAGTTCGACTCTCCTATTCTCCACCAAACTTTCCTTTTATTCTAATGCCAAGAACAATTATAATTCCGAACGTAAATAACACCGGCATCATGCGTGTATTACACACAGTCACTGTAAATCAAAGTTACGACGATATAGATTCTAAAATAGTATTATTCAAGTAAGGGTATTTAATGGAATATCACTTAAAGAAGCGAATCTACTTATTATCTTTATTATGCATAGTACTCATATCTTCATGCAAAAAGTCTAAAGAGAAGCTTTCTTCGCAAAACTCAGCCAATCAATCTCTAGCAGACAAACCTAATATCATAATTATTTATACAGATGATCAATCCCAAGAGGATATCGGTTATTTTCGCAAGCTTTCCGGCTTAGGAAGTCCTACAGACAGCACAACGCCCAATATTGATAAGCTGGCAAAAGACGGAATAGCGTTTAATCAATTTTATACTGCGGCCCCGGTCTGCACTCCTTCACGAGTGGCCTTATTAACCGGAAAAAAACCTGAGTCAGCAGGACTCATTGGTAATGCATACGGTGACAAAGGCTTAAAAGCTGAGTTAAACATGGCTACCTACTTTCGCAGTCAAGGCTATCAAACGGCTCTGATAGGCAAGTGGCATCTAGGCCATACAGAAGAATTTCACCCCAATAAGAAAGGATTTGATCGATTTTTTGGTCACCTGAGTGGTGTTGTAGACAACTATACTTATGTCTACCGCTGGCCGAAGCAAAACCCCAAGAACCATGCTTATGATCTATATGAAAATACCGTCTTACAGGAGCAGTACCAAAACAATCCGAACAATCGTCATCTGGCGCATCTATTGATGGACAAAGCCAAAGAGTATATCACTCAAGCCAGTGCTCCCTTGTTTATGTACTATGCGATCAATCAACCTCATTATCCGGTGCAGCCCCTAGAGATTCCTAATACCGATAGTGCAAGCGCAGAGGTCAAAGCTGAAGCCTATTATCAGGCATTTGTTAAAACAATTGATACTATGGTGGGTCGCCTGATAAATGATCTGGAGGCTGCAGGCAAGCTTGACAACACCATCATTGTCTTCCAGTCAGATCATGGCCACTCTTTTGAAAGCCGAAACTGGGATGGAATCGATGCAACGTTAGAAAACAAAGGCACAGTGTACCGCAACGATACCAACTATTCTTATCGCTCCGGTAAATTTTCTACTTTTGAGGGAGGAATTCGGGTTCCTGCGATCATTCGTTTTCCTAAAAAACCTAAATTTGACAAGCTTCGCGGCATCGTCAGAGAAGGCATGGCAGTCAGTATCGATTGGTTTCCAACCCTTGCAGCCCTTGTCACTCAAGAACCAGTCCCCTCCAATTACGACTTAGAAGGATTTAATTTAATCGAACATATGAAAGACAATAGAACTGTAGTGAGAGAAAAATACTTCTGGCATCATTTTGGCAGAGGCTTTGCTTACCGCGATGACAATCTTAAACTTTTATATATGCCAGTTGACTCAGTTAAAGGCGATAACCTAGCTGAAAATTACCTGCCTGGGTACTACCTGGTTGACCTGGATACTAATCTAAAAGAAGATCTGCAGCGAGATTTAAAAGCCACGCTTAAAGCTGATTTTACTCGAATGCGTCAGGAAGCTTTGGAATTGTATAAGGTCTCATGCAGCAAGGTGTCTAATCGCAGTTGCGGTAATCAGGATCTGCTAACACCATAAACTCAAAGCTCTCCAAATCCCGTTCGTTTATAACTGAAGTTCAATGACCACGGCGCAGCATAACCAACTATAACATATGCGTAAATCACAGCCTTTTACTGAACCATTACATTTATATATAAATATTTACATGGGCTTACATTGCAATGCTCGGCCCACCCATTTTCACCCTAAAGCCCACTTCATTTGTGCCGTTAGGGTGCATGCAGCCGGGATATGGCATTGCGCATTTCTAAAACAATTGTAGTTTTTGAAAGGTGGAAGCGATGAAAAAATTATCCTTATTTATTTTATTGCTGTTGATGCCATCAATGGGAATATCTGCCACACAGTGGACCGTTGAAATCAAATTCCCGGATAATCTAATGACAACACACAAGCCTCCTAAAAAAGGATGGTGGGAACTACCGCTGGGCCAGGACGCTCCATATAAATGCAGACTTCAACCAATCAATCGAAAAAAGGAACTAGTCTCTAGAGCCATTTTTTGCAATATCGGTCCTCATAAGTTTCAGCAGCTCACTGTTTGCATGAAAAAAGGACATCTCACCCATACCAGTAATATATTTTTTCTTGACGATACCCGCACTAAAAAGAGTTGGAGAATTTCGGTTATCTGTAAGCCAAAATAAAAAATGAAGGCATCGTGATAAACCTGCGGCCACCCTAAACGCTTCGCCACTAGCAGGCCTCGTTCAAGCTAAGTTGGGTTCAAACTAAAGTGGGCTCATCAATGATTTCTTATCACATCATTAATATCATCAACTACACAAGTGGGCAACGCCATTGCATGCAGCTGGAATTATCCAGCATATTAGCACCGAACCGTGATAGGAATAACTCAGCCTGAAGTGATAACAAGCTATTCCTATTAAAATATATGAACCTAATATTTCACCATGCTAGTATAGTTAGTTTATTAGCACTACAAAATAAGCTAATAACCGGCGTCTAAACCGGATCTTCTAGAGATTATTCGGCTAAGTATTCAGTTCACCAGTTTGATCTCCGATAGCGACTGAAACATCACATTTGGTGAGCTAAGTTGCTAGGAGGAGTTGACCATTCTAAACACCTCCAGGGAATTCTTGGACAAAGGATCTGGTGAATAAAAATAGCTTAGACATCATTTTCATGGGATCAGATGTCACTTCAGATCAACAGGCTCAAATAAGAAGTGCTATCCATGCTGTTATAGGAGAACCCGATGTTGCTTGGGATCTCAATAACTGCAAACTAATGCAAGAATGTCGACGAAAGCGTCCCGACGGCAGTTGGACTACCCTAGAATGACTGGACTCCTGTCATTGATAATGATTACGTTATCGAAAAGATAGTGGTTACGATCCGAGATGTCACAGAACTCAGAAAATTGCACACAGAAGCGGCCGTCAAAGAGGTAGAACTTGGAATCCTTTCTGAACTTGTGGTCAAGGATGAGCAATGTTTTCATAAATTCATTGCGCAAGCTTTAGGGTTTGTTGAAGAGAACAAGCGATTACTATCATCTTCTCAAATCTTTGATAGGGATGTACTTCAGACTCTTTTTATCAACATGCATACTTTAAAGAGTCTTGCTCGTTCTTATAATTTAGTTCTTTTAACAAGTCTGATTCATGACAACGAGCAAAGCTTAGCTGAATATCAAAAATCAGAACAAATGGATTGGAATCAGCAGAGACTAATAGTGGAACTAGAGATTGTTATAGAAGAAATAAAACTATATATATTCGTTAGTGAGGAAAAGCTCGGACGAAAAGGGCCGATCGACTCTATTCGAATCGAACGAATCTTTTTTGAAGAACAACTAAATACTCTTCAGTGAGCATTCCTTAGATTGGTGCAATTCCTAATATTTCTCCAGATAGAGGTCTATATTCGAATTATTTTTGAGTGTCGAGAGCTAAAACCATTATTATTGTCTAAATGGATAAAGGACAAATGTTAATCTTTTTTGTCCCTATTATATTCAACCTTCACTAAATTTCGTGATAAAAAATTAGCGCAAATCACTAATTTCCAGCAGTGAGGATCGAAAATAAAGATCAACTTACATGGCCTTATAGTGTTAAACTATAAACAGAAAAAGAATAGCAGAAGCTAAATTATAAAGATAAATCCAAAATAACTAGGGAAAAATTTATGAGCTTTGACTACTATGCCCCATACCAAAATATAGGTCTTACCGATTCTATCAAATATTACTGTTCTAACTTGTACAAAGGCTTGCAAGTTATCGGCGACATAAGAGAAGACATAGCTTGCATCCACTGGTCTATCGATCAGTTTCTTGTCGCAAGTATCTGGTACAAAAAGAACGCCTATACACTTTACTCTAATCCATGCCTCGATCATGAAAACGAGTCAATAGCCCGTGCTTACTGGATTGCTAGTGGTATTCTAATCAGCAACCAAGATCTCCACGAGATTCCTGAAACGGCTGTAACTGGCCTAGATCCGCTGTTGGTACCCTTTTCTCATTTCGCCTAGTGATCAGTAAACATAGCTCTTATTAGCTTAAACTGACAGAGAAACTTACTAATATCGGTACTAAGACAACTAATTTAAAAAAATGGATCGCTTACTGACTAGCAGCAGCTGGCACATTGGTAACTCTCTCAATTTCAGTACCATTGGCATCGACCTTGACTACGGTCATAAAAACAATTTGATCGTTGCCACCGTTGTGATTATAAAAGCCTGATGCCAGACCGCCCTCAGTAGGGAAGTTTTGGATTACCAACGGGTTACATTCATTCGGAGCCCCAGGGTTACCTGAATTTGAGCCAGGCATGTGGCCAAAAGGTCGAGTATTACCACCTGAATGAATTCTCCATCCCGCAGTACCTTTTACGCAGAGATCTATCGCAAAAAGTTTATCCGGTTGACCATCATAAAATAATGCAAAAAGAGGCTTTTCTGGGGTATTTAGTACCATTCCTGAATCATTCCGATTAGGATCAGTCTCATATGTTACGGTTCCTGCGTCAGCCATATTCTTGATCAGCGCAGCTTCGCCAAGTGGCTGTTCACCTACTTCAATCTCACCAACTATTTCTTCTTCTGCAATAGAAGGTTGTTCGGAGTTATTGCTTCGCGGCACATTGTTTGCCTCGTTTCTGCTGGCCTCAGTATCGTCTTTAATTTTTCTAGAATTAAATTGCGATTCACTCGCACAGCCTAAAAAACCTATAGTTACCAAGAAGGTAAGTATTTTCACCAAATGTATCATGCTTGTAACCTTTACATCTAATCATTAATAAAAACACCCTTCAACTTTTCAATTATCTTTGGCTTAAGTTCTATGTAGTTGTAAGTATCGGCTTAATTAGTCTTTAACTTTATATTCCTTCATTTGTCCCGAAAATTCAGGGTTTTGAAGAGATATTTTTTCTCCACTGAGAGCGAAATCTTGATCATTTGTAAAAAGAGTTAAGATACGGAAATTAACCCTTTGTATAATAAAGTATTTCTTACGTAAGACGAAATCTGCCGAAATTGAATGAATAATAGTACTTGAATTAAAGAAACAGTGTACTCTAATTCCAACATTTACTGAGGGTTTCATTCTAAATCAATGGGGTTCTAAATTCCGCCGTTATAATTCCAAGATAAATCTAAAAGACATAATCTATAGAATCGTTATATAATGATATTGAATTTTTTCAATCAAATAATAGGTCTAAGACTGGCGGTATGCAAGACACGTTAAGGATAGCAATGAATTTAACTAGTAAAATCAAAACAGTCCAATCACTATTACTTATTACTCTAGTAGTATCATGCAACCAAATCACCGACGACCAGATAAACTTTTCAACTGACGTCATAGGTAGATCTTATAAAGGAGCCTGTTTTCAGGAAAACGGACAAAATTTCCGTATCTATTATGACTTCTTTGAAGCGGACTCTGAACTACAAAAGAGCAAGATACCCTTTGTTGATTCTAGTTGCACATCGGTTACTGAATCAGTTAACGAAGATATGATAATACAAAACTATAGTTATACTTTTCAACCTTCAGCAACTGATCCTAATTTCTTGGAAGCTAATTTAACAGAGAAAGACTTGGGTACTCAAATATTCACAATATTTAGACTACTAAATTGTGACTCCAGTATATGTATTTATGAGGGAGATGTAACAGCTGACAAAGACGGAACTACTACTGAGAAGAGACCATCATCAATCAACCTGAACTACGAATATAGATATTATTTTAGCAAGCGAAGTATCATTCATGAAGCTCACTGTGAAAATCTAGGACCAGGCTACCGTTGGCTAGAAAATAATAGATGTTACTCAAAGAATGCAGCACAGTCATATTGTGAAAATCAAAAGATCGCAGGCCGCTGGGATGATATCAACTGCAACATATGACAAGCCTAAAACTACTACAATTGGATCACACTTTGATGTTGGGCACTTATCAGTGTTTTTTTATACCCTCATAAGCTTCTTGTATGCCACTGATTATATTAATGATTTAACTTAGTTTTTGATTTCACTTAAGTTTTCCCACTGTATAGACGATAGTGTCTATATGATAAGTTCTAGACTAAAAAATTGGATGGCTTCAGCCTTTGTAGTTATTGCATTCCTTACTATTTCAGGGTGCACAAACTTTGCGGCTTTGAGAGATTTACGAACAGACCAAGACAATGCGAAAGATGATGATGAAAGTGCTAATATACCTGCCAATATCAACGGAACTTTTCTCACCTGCTCATTTTTGAATACTGAAGCGAACGCTCAGTCAGAAAGTATGGGCTGTAATTTGATGGATCAGCAAAATGGACGGATAACCAATACCAACCAGATTGGGAGCTGGGATTCATCTTTGAGTGATCCGAACGCCGAAGAATATCAGAAAGCTAATGTAAAAATAGAAGCTGAAGATAATAATAACCAACAATGGGATGCTATTTATACCTTTAGCGCTAGTAACAATAATATTTTGGATAACAGCATAATACTAAATTCAGATATCACGTTTAAATTTTTGACTGGAGAAAAAATTACCAGTCGAGTGAACCTAATTTTAGGTCAGATGCAGGCGAAAAGGTATCTAAGATTTGCAGTACGATCTATATCCAGCTACGACCCTTCAAGACCAGTTGCTAGGCTAAATGCTGTTGAACTGCTGCTGAATGGAGAATGGTGGCAAATGTCTGCGATTCCAAATATCGATGATCAGGGAGATGGTGAATTCGAATTAGCTCCTGGTTTCCAGGTGATACTCATTAATCGTAAAACATTAGCTAAAAAGGGGCTTGCCCAAATTGATCAAACAAACGCTCAAGCTATCAAATTAATACTAAATGCAACTAGAGATCCAGTAGATCATGTCCACAATATTTTCTCTAGTTATGACCTGGAATCTCGAGAACAGGCAATTACTGACCTCGGATCATGGAGCGACATGAGCAACAGTATATTCAATAATAATGATGGCAGCAATCCCGATAATAATGCTTTAAGTGGTTACTTCTACGTTGACCTAGACTTAGAAGCTCCCACTAATATTCAAGGAATTCGATTTAATCTAGGTGAAAAAATTAGTGACTTGAATGTATCTGGAGCTCCCGACCAAATGCATTTTGAGGTTTCTAATGATGGCAGCAACTGGGCATTTGTAGCAGGAAGTGACTTTACAGCCAATGAATTAATTGACCTTGTTAATTTTACTTGGTCAAATTAGAAACACAATCCTCTCTTAAGTAGTTATTTTTTATCTCAAAGACTATTGTCACACAACAATTTACCTGATCACAAGCATCGGTGACAATCTGCACTGCAGTTATTTCCTATACTAAAATTTTGACACGTCACTTATAGAAACGTTTTTCAAGCTATAATAATCTGCGGACTACTTTCTTTTGCAAAAATTAGATGGCTAAATAAGGCACTCATGATACGGCTAAAGAAGTTAAAAATTTTATTGATTTCAGCCATGACAATCTATAGCCTTCATGCATCCGCTACAGACGACGCATCAGCTACAGACGATACCTCTGCCCCAATCAAAGGAGAGGTCGACCTATCTAAAAACAATTGGCTAGAGAACCCTACTATAAACATATCGGGATACTGGGCCGCATACTGGCAAAAGCTAATACAATTTAAAGATCTAGCAAATCTCGATCCAGACGAATTTATACGTTTATCTTCGCCATGGAGTGATCATAATAAACACCAATATGCGACATTTTATCTCAAAGTGAAAATACCAACTGATAGTCCATTACTTGGTTTAAAAGTCAGTAACCCTGGAGGTCAATATCGGATTTTTGTTAACGATAAACTTTTTAGCAGCCGGGGATCACACCTTGAAAAGAACAATCCACCTCCTCATTCCATCGAAACTTTAATATTACCTCTATCTATAGTCGATGGACGATATATCAATATTGTAATGCAAATTACTAGACAGAGTAATTGGCTATCTAAAACAAAAACCGAAATTAAAATAGGAACATGGGAGGCTCTGAATTCTGATCTCAGCAATAAAATGAAATTATTTGATTTTATTATTGCTCTTATTTCAATAATGGCCATTTATCATGCTCTATCATATTTTATATCTCCCAAAAAAAATCTTGAGATTTGGTTGAGCATATTTTGTTTCGGCTGCTTACTAGTTATATGTGTTATAAGCGGAAAACTAATTAAATTATTTCCTGATAGCCTTACAAAAGCTTATTGGCAATGCATTTACTCCGGCTATACCATTATATTGGTATCTATATATCAGATAACATCAAATCTATACTCAATTGGTTCTAGACATTATCTCAAAAAAATATTTTATATATTAGCATTCACATCACTTCTCTGCACTCCTTTGCTTACAAATAATATCCATAACATAATCAATCCACTTATTTCTGTAATAGGCTTAATTTTACTCTTAGGCCTATCGACCATGATTCAGCAAGCCGTGAGAGCAAGAGAAACCGAAGTTATTATTTTTGCGATTGCCATTTTAGCGGCCACTGTCTTAGCTATCGGCGACCAATTCGATGCTTGGCAAGACCAAACTACATATATAACAACAAGCCTAGGATTGACTCTATTAGCTCTTATAACTGCGTATCTTCTTAAAAAACAAAACTATAATGATTTGAAAAAAATTGAAATAAGGACCAAGGAGGCCTTACTACTAAATAAAGAGCTCAATGACAAAGATAAGTCTAGAACTTTATATTTCAATAATATATCTCACGAACTTAGAACTCCACTCAATAGCATCATGGGATTTCTTAATCTTATAAATGAAGGAACATACGGCCAAGTCAGTGAAAGAGTCCAACGCCAAATCAAAAAAACACAAAATCTAACAGAAGACCTCAAAGACCAAGTTACTACCATCTTAGATCTCGCTAAAAGCACGTCTGGAAAAATGGCACTATATTGTGAAAAAACTAATCTTGAGGAAATCTACCAGAAAGCTGTCACATTAGGCGAGGGACTGCAAATACAAAACAATGATAGCAGCTTTCAGCATCAAATTGTTGATACTGGCTCTCCATTTATCTGCGATCAAGAGAAATTATTAACTCTGATTCGAAACCTCCTTGGGAATGCCTTTAAATTTAAATCTCTCGAAAAACCTAATCGAATAGACTTTAGAATGATTAGAAGCGAAAAAACACTAAAAATAGAAGTTTCTGACACGGGTCTAGGCATTGCTAAGAAGAACATTGAAAAAATATTTAGTGATTTTCACCAAGTAAATGGACTATCAAATAGCCGAATCGAAGGTACCGGAATTGGTTTAGCTCTGGTCAAGTCAATCATCGAAATTTTGGGAGGCAAGATAGAAACAGCCTCCACTCTAGGCGTAGGTACATCCATCACTTTAACTATCCCTGAACAAGTCATCACCGTTATAGAACGCAAACATGAATCTCTGATAAAGACTATAGACCACCCGAATATTGAATATAATCAGTCAGCTAGCTGCCAAGATGGTATTGGTGCCATCGAGCCTGCATCAATATTAGTTGTGGATGATAACGAGATTAACCTAGAAGTCATCAGCGATTTATTAACATCTTATTCACATAAAGTCACACAAGCTCAAGGTGGCGAAAAAGCTATTGAAATTCTTATGGTAAAGCGAGATATAGAATTAGTGCTCCTAGATTTAATGATGCCGGGAACATCTGGAGAAGATGTACTTAAGTGGATGAGAGGAATACCTGCCCTAGAGGGAATACCAGTAATAGTGATCACAGCGAGAGCATCTCAGGAAGATAAAATCCAGGGTTTAAATATCGGCGCAGATGATTATCTTGCTAAGCCAATAGTCAATGACGAACTAATTTTACGGGTTCATAACACACTTAACCGTATCCGTTTTGCAAAGAAGCAACGGGGAGATACAGATAACCAGGAATCATCTGAGGAATATCAAACAACATTATTACCTCGATTTAAATCTGAAGCTCCAATATCATCTGTGTCTCATTATAATCCGACTGGGCAAAATGGAGGAGACTGGTTCGGCTATCATTGGGATAAAGCAACTAATAGAATCTATACTCTAATAGGAGATGTGACTGGTCAGGGCTTTTCTTCTGCATTAATTTCAGGTGCTGCGGCTGGAGCATTTAGAGGTGTAATACCAGTCATAGAAAAATTAGGCAAGGAATTGAACCTCACTGAGTCCCTAGAAATGATTGCAATGGCTATAAATCAAGCAGTAATTGAAACAGGGAAACACTCCGAAAAATATATGACCATGGCCTTCACTAGCATAGACTTAAACACTGGGAAAGGGTCCTATCTAAACGCTGGTCACACCGCTATCTATATACTGAAAAAAGATGCCGTGGTTTCATTACTGCATGGCGGTGCCCCTTTGGGAACTCAAGAAGATCCCGACTGGAAAACGCTTGATTTTCACTTTGATATTGGAGACCGCCTATTTCTATATACAGATGGATTAACTGGTAATAAGGGCCCTGATGGTCGTAACTTTCGAACTGGGCACCTATTAAAAATTCTAAGAAAATATCAGGATCTTAACGACCTAAAGGTCCAAATCGTTGGTAAAAGTCAGGCAATATGGAAAAATGCAACACCTGAAGACGATTGTGCCTTTCTTATTATACGACGCGAAGAATCACCGAAAAATAGCAATAAAGCATCATGACTTAAAAGTGATAACTGCCTCGATA
Source organism: Pseudobdellovibrionaceae bacterium (assembly GCA_002725955.1). Taxonomy (GTDB): domain Bacteria; phylum Bdellovibrionota_B; class Oligoflexia; order Oligoflexales; family Oligoflexaceae. The sequence goes on along the minus strand of PBRN01000289.1, from coordinate 9,887 downwards.
CCACCCAATCGATGGTTCTGAAGCTTAATCGCACCTTCCTGACATTCAATTAGTTTTTGACACAGATGTAAACCCAGACCAAATCCTCCCGTTTTCTTTTGGCGGCTTTTATCAACTCTATAAAAAGGCTCAAATACTAAGTTTAAATCTTCTTCTGGAATACCATCACCATAATCTCTAACGATAATCTGATCAGGTCTAAATTCAATTTCTATCGGCCTAGATTGATTTAAAGAATATTTAAGACTATTATTGATCAAGTTTTTAAGAACGGTATTGATATGCCGTTCATCCGCCTCGACGAACATTGGATTGGCATCATTGACTAAAACAACAGCACTATTTTTATAGTCAGGTTCAATCAAGAGCTGATGTACAAGTTCAGTTAAATCTATTCTTTTCACATCCATTTCATACCATGGACTATTAATTCTTGCGGTTTCCAAAATCTGAGAAATCATTTCTTCCATTTCTGACAAATCATCTTTTATACTAGATTTAATCTGAGAATCTTCCATAAATTCGAGCGATAATTTCATACGTGTCAAAGGCGATCTCATCTCATGACTTACATCTAGTAAAAGTTGTTCTTTTTCCTGAATCATCATTGAAATTTTTAATTTCATTTGATTAAATGCTTTAGACAAAGATGAAAATTCAGTAGATCCTTTTTCAGGCGCCTGAAAAGAAAAATCTCCCGAACCTAAATTTTCTACGGCTACACCGAGCCCCTTAATTGGAGATAATAAACGTCTTAACAGAAACCAACCCACAGAAAAAACAGATGTCATAACCATAATTAAACCTACTAGAATACCCTCACGAACTTCGGCAAAAGTATGCCCACGACTATAAAATGTGTAGCGGTATTTCAATTTCTCAATAGACACAAAAAAACGATTTCGATATCGACCTAAAGGATAATGTGTATACTTATGACGATCCCAAACATATCTTTGCAGTTTGTAGAATGAAGGCAGACCACCTGCAGTACTCATCAAAGGTTCACCGTTAATCCTATCGATCCTTATGTCAAATCCTATTCGATCTGAAATATTTTTCATCTCTACCGGGTCAGGAGGAGAACCTATTTCGGCACACAAATAGTCTGCATATTTAGTTAAGTTTTTATGACCAAAATTGTTGTCGACAGGATTTTTATCCATTGCCCAACGCATACCTACAAATACAAGAAGATTAATAAGGACCGCAGTACCACCAAAAATTATAATAATCCTGATAAATAGCGACCCATATATTCTCTTAATTTTCTTCATACTAATTTTGTTTCTTCACAAACATATAGCCCGTGCCCCATACTGTTTTCAAAAACCTAGGTTTCTTTGGATCGTCCTTCAACTTTTGTCTTAACCTACTAATTAAGACATCGACTGAGCGATCAAAGGCTGCCCATTCAGCTCCTTTCAATCGATCCATCATTTGGTCGCGATTAAATGTCCTCCCTGGATGTGATGCCAGTAAATAGAGTACATCAAATTCAGCCGTCGACAGCTCTATTTCTTCACCATCTAGGGCTACAGATCGCGCAGAACTATCGACCTCCAGACCGGATATAACTAGTTTATTCCGGGAAGGGCGTCCTTCGTTTCTGCGGAGAATTGTTGAGATTCTCGCCACAAGTTCACGTGGTTCAAAAGGCTTTGGTAAATAATCGTCTGCTCCTAGCTCAAGACCAATAACACGATCAGTCACCTCACCACGGGCAGTGAGCATTATAATTGGAATGTCACTTTCCTGCCTGATCTCTTTACAAGTTTCAAAACCATTTTTATTAGGCAACATGACATCTAGAATAATCAAATCAGGTTCAAGTCTACGCATTTTTCTTAGTCCCACACCCGGGGAAGTCGCAGATAAAACATCAAATCCAAATTTAGCTAAATACCCTTCGAGAAGATCTATCAATTTTTCATCATCATCAATGACTAATATCTTTTTGTTCATCAAAATCCTGTCCATAAGCGTCAGTTAAAGGCATTAAGGAGTATGCCTTCGAAATGTGATTTAGCTCTGACAAATTGTAGCTAATTGTAACAGAAGCCGAGAATTCACTCGACACCCATTTTATTTAATATTAGCAGTAAGTTATAAATATGGCTCGGTCTTCAAAAAACAAAAAGCCCACCTTAATGTTTATCGATCAATTGAAGTTCAAAAATATGCTCAGAGATTTTGCACAGAGTGCTGTAACTTTGCCGGATTCACAGATTTATTATGCCTTGAACTGAGTAAATGATTGCTTATTGGTAATAATACTTTGTTCTCAAAACATCTGCGCAACAATCATTACTACCATCTATGGAATATTTATCAAAATAAAGATGGTAGTTTAGCAAAAAACATAACATTTATCTTTAAATATACCGAGTAATAAGACGGAAAAGCCGTCTTTGAAAAATGATCATTTTACTGAGGAGCGTTAAGATGATGAATTCAGATCACATAAAAAGACTCCCTCTGGTCATATCTGGTCTTTTAATCGCATTATCAACTTTTCTCGGAGCATGTACAGAAAATAAAGATGCCGACCTTCATGAAAATGGCCACACTGAGCAAGATAACAAAAGCCCCATTATTGAAGCCAAAGTTAATTCTTCTGCTACGACTCCTACATGGAGATGGTCAATTGATAGTAAATCACAAACAAGATTATACTTGCGGCCCGAAGCAAGAGAAACTCCAAGAATCGAAATAAATACCAAGAGCATTCCGCCACAGAAAAAAGTTACTACTGAAATCGCTATGACAATTGGCCAGAAAGTACTTTTTGACAAAGTCAAGGATGGACTTAAACTTGATCCTAAACTAAAAACTGTTACGGATAACGACTTCATCTATATCTCTGGTGAATATCGATATAATTTCTTAAAAGAGATCTCTTTAACAATGTCACTCAATTTACCAGATAATAAAGATAAAATTGCAATTGAAAGGATTTTGATACTTTATCAAACTTATGATGAAGAAAACAATCGGACTATAACTGGGGTTATTTCAGCTATCGACAAAAAAGTTAAAGTAAACTTTCATAATAATGAAATTAGTCTACAGACGAATAGATTTGGATTATACCAACCACTAGTTATGAATGATTCTTGGCTATCACCTAAAGCAGTTAATGATATACCTCCTCTGCTGCATGAATCTAACTTTCAAAAAAACAAGGGCCTCCAAGTAAAAACACATAAAAAAGAGAATTCCTTGAATGCAAACGAAAATATTACAACTAAAGATTTAGTAATCGACAATAAAAATAATGAATTCTTAACTGCTAAAGGCAGCTGGAAGGAAAGCTCGAATTTACCCGGAGCTTGGGATGGTACCTATCTTATTGATCAGAACTTCAATAAGGGTCAATCACAAATCATTATCAGTCCCCCAATAACAAATAAACAATATTATGAAATACTAGTAACATGGACCCCTGGAAAGGATCGAGCAACACATGTACCAGTATATATAGAAAGAGTAAACCAAAAGGCTAGATATATTATCAATCAAACTAACAGCCCTGGCAAACCTGATAACCCTTGGTACTCTCTAGGATACCATTTACTAGCGCCAAAAAAATCTAGATTTATCATAGAAAATGGCCTAACCAATGGCCAAGTAGTATTTGATGCTGTCAAATTCTCACCTAAGCCAAAATATAAGAAACGAGAGTCTGCATCCAAGGGAAAAATGTTAATCAATACCTTCATAATGGACAGTAATGATCTTGAAAATGTTGAAATCAATGGAGAGTGGTATGAAGAGAACCTACCAAAAGGATTCAATGGCACCGGATATCATCATGATGCTGGTATAAATAAGGGTAAAGCGTCTATCCAATTTCATCCAACTATTACTAAACCTGGCTACTATAAAGTTTATTTACATTGGGTACTACATCCTAAAGGATCAAACAAAGTACCGGTAAAAGTAGTAACTAGTAAGGGCCCAAAGGTTAGATATATAAATCAAACTTCTCATGGATCATCATGGCGAGGAATTGGTTACTATCATCTAAGCCCAAAATCAGCAAGGATATCGATAAATAATAATCTAACAACCGGTAGTATTGTTGTCGATGCAATCAAACTTATTAGAATTCCACCTCAAAAAATTCGATCTAGCTTTGTCGACTGCAATAGTTATTTACCAAAGCACAGATGCATAGTCGATGGTATTATTTTGCACGCAGAACTATATGTTAACCAAAATAGAGTCCGAAATTGTGAATATGTTAACAACCTACCAAAAGGAGGACCATCATACGAAAAAGCAGTATTTTCATGGTCGGGACGCCACCTAATGCTGCAAGGGAGCTGCAAGGGTCGCTTTCATGTTATTCACATAGGCTCTAATTTCGTTCGAAAATCTCATTAAAATAATCCTTTTAAGTAAGAATTAACTTTATTTTCTCATTAATACTAAAATAGAGTTACATTGTTTTTTCGCAAAGTTGATTATTTGCACTTTTGGAGGAAAGAATATGGATGATGAGAAGATAGCTGAACTGCATGAATATCTAAGTAAGCTATTATCTGAAGAAGAGCTTCAGCAACTATCGAAACAAAAAAAGAGTCTTAGTGAAGAAGAACTGACAGATTTTGAAAAAAATTTGCTTGAGATATTAAATCAACAAGATATCGCAAAAAAATCTAGAACAGCGTTAGATGGCGAGTAGCAGGCAATAGAATCACCAGCTATTCCACCTTACCACTTGCTCAAGTTTCTTTGGTTTTTCCCAATCCAGAATCTCAAGCTCTGGTTTGTCAACAAAGTAATCAACAAAACCTAAACATAACCATGCAACTAATTTTAGATCTTTCGGAGCATTTAACTCTTGTTGAACTTGCACTGGGTCCAAGATACTGACCCAGCCCATACCGATATTTAAAGCTCTAGCCATTAGCCACATATTCTGTACTGCACAAACAACACTATATGGACCAGCTTCGGTCATTGAAGTCTGACCCAAGACTAACTGCTGATCATCCCGATAAAAGACAGCTATGCCCACAGGAGCTTCAGTAATACCCTCGAGCTTTAATCGGCTATATGCGCTACTGCGACTATCAGCCGCAAATTTCCGCTGAGCATGCTCATTTGCGTCCAGGAAGCACTGTTTTACTTTCTGCTTAGTCTTGCAGTCATCTACAACTAGAAACTCCCATGGCTGAGAAAAACCTACCGAAGGGGCATGAATCCCAGCAAGCAAGATCTCACGAATATGCTCTTCAGGTACATCAGTGGGCAGAAACCTATTACCTCTAACATCCCGGCGACTTACAATCACCTCTTTAAGAACTTGCTGATCTTGCAGATCAAATCTCTTATCATACATTCAAATTTATCCGAAAAATCTTAAGCAAAAAAATAGAGCGACTAATTTAGCCCTAACAACTCAGATTTTCCAACCCTTAAGCAATTAATTTCTAAACTATTTTTTAACAATGCCGATAACGAGTCAGATTAGTACGTTTGTAGGAGCATCACATGACATTAAGACAGATGACATTTGTTATTTTAACTGGTTGCTGCCTTACAATGGCGAGCTGTGAATCGAAGGAAAGCACCCCCTCCGGACCACAACCTGCAGTAAAAGAGGACAACAGTAACAGCGAAATTATTATCACAACAGTCTACGCTATCCGTGAATTACAAACTACATCGGGAGACGAATCTACTGCACTATCCGAAACCGGAGAACTTCAAGGAGAATCGTTGAACTTCTATTTTAGTAAAAAAGATTTAAACAATGTCTTTGCTGAGGACAACATAGGGTGTCAACAATCAGCAGAGTATGCGGCTGGAGCTAAAGGCCTCACTGTAAGAGAACCGATTGAAGAACTTAATGCTAACTTCGCAAGACGAGTTACCACAACTTATAAAGGACAATCCTTACTTGTCATTGGCAAGACCGGAAGCTTACCCACATTTTTTCAAAATCTCGGGTACCCTCAAATATTTAATATTCGAGATAACGAGTACGGTCAAATGTATAAGCTTGAGATTGACAATGATGGTGAAATTACATTCTTGAAAGAAGCATTTCATCAATAATTTGACAACTAAAAAATATATGACATCAAAAATCTAACCTATTAAATAAATACAGATATGATTTGATCTTATGGATTATTAGCAATAATTGACTTGTTTTCTATTTGCTTTTTGATGGAAAGAGCTGATTTGAACATATGGTAGATATACTTCTCATATGAATGATAGGTATCAATAACTGGCTGATTAGGATAATGCACAAGCCGCTGTGAATGAGACATTTCTAAACATAAGCTTAACGTATTATTCGTCCAAAATGCCCAATCTTCGAAAGATCCGCCATCACCAAGATCACGCGCATTTTGTAATTCATAACCTTTGAGCATAGACATACCTTTTTTAAGGGCTTCGTACCAAAGGTTATACTTTAATTTTTGTAAAGGTGGCGCCGAAGAAAAATGCTTGGGAGGGCTTGGAGCTACTATCCACGGCACATATCCATGCACATCAATAGCACTAATATACTGACGTGATTGCATAAGAGATTGTATAGCCTTCGTTTCGGGCTCAGAAAAAGGTTTATGCCCATTAGGCTCAGTAGAAATACCCCAAAATACTGCAAAATTGCGATTGAGATTTACATTATTGGCATTATATCGATGCTTTTGATAATTGTCAGGGTTTGCATAAGGAAGAAAATCGACAACCACATTATTAGGCAGTTGGTTCAATAAACTTTTGTTTTCTTTCATCCTTTTTGCAAGCCAAAGGACAAAATCCGAAGTCAATTTCTCATCACCATGAAGCCCTCCCTGAATCAGAAAGAACTTTTCTTTTACGAAGGTTTGCCTATAACTATTTTTGATCGTAAGAACATCAAAATCCCTTTTCTCATGAGATAGATGAATATCGGAACCAGTAATAGCATTAATAGTTGTATGAACCCTGTCTTCAATTTCACTTGAAAAGGCACTTGTTGCTAATAGAAACCCAATGGCTAATTTTCTAATATCACTAATCATATAGATATTTCTGCAATATCTATACCCACTTTGCTCCAAAAGTAAGTTAATAATCAGGGAGAGTTGTTAGCGCTATAGACAAAATTGATTGTACCCAAATGGAAATACTGTCAAGTAAGCAGACATTATTTTTTCACTATTAGAACAGATGTATGAATACCAGAAAACATATCATCGGAAAATTTTTCCTTGAATAAGAGAAAAGAGAAATGGCCTGATATCTATTTTAGTTATTTATTCGGTATAAATAAAATTTCTATATCCGAATCAAAGGGAAGATCACCGGTAATAGTGATTTGATTTTCGTTCCTAATATATGAAGTAGTCTCTTCACCTGAAATCAGTACCTTCCAGGTACCATCACCAGAATGCTCCACTTCTTCAATCACAAAAGGCTCAAGGTTGTTCTTTTGCCAATACTTATAACTAATAGTTATCGTGGCATTATCTGGAAATTCACAATTCAAGGTCAATAAATCTAGCTCAGTAAAAAAATCAGAACCACCATTTTCACAAAGATTTTCGAATCCTTCCCGTTCTAAAGTGACCGTTCCTTCAACCGGCAGACCAACAAGCTTAAGACTTTCAATAATAGTCAACTCATTTTTAAAAGTGACTAACAACTGGTTTCCTGGTATTAATGCTGCAAAGTCAGGCCCAGAAAAAGTAATTTTACCATCCTCATATTCTAGAGGGATTTCTATTTCACCAAAAATAGCAGTAAATGCTCTCGGGTTGTTGTTAATTTCAATGATATTATATTCCTTAGTTGGCCCACGATCCTCAGTCCAACCGAGAACAATCTTTGCTCCATCTGGTGGCCTCGTATTAAATTGTATCTGGTTCAACCCAGCGTCGAAGTTAAAGCAATCCACGGTCACTACATTCGAACATCTGTTAATCGGCATATCTTCTACTGATACTATCACCGAATTATCAATAACGGATCTAGCTAATATATCAGGACTAAAAGCAAAGGTATCGGTAAGAGGAACTCCCGGATCTTCAGCTATAGACGTTTTAAAGTTAACATTTACCACAGATCCAGCAGGAGGAAGTTTTCCTGAATTAAAGACTACATTATTCGTACCATTCACCGTATAATCTCCCGGTGAGAATACTGGCAAAGGATCTCCATTAGCCAAGGTCAGTACTACTTCAACTGTATTTGCATCATCTAAGTCTACCAACGGCCCAAAAGTATCCAATAGTCCAGTCACCTGCGTGACATAAGATACCTTCAGATCTCCAGCAGCAGCAATACTGTTGACCAATACTATATTGCTACCTGCTGAGGCCACTTTGTTAACAGCCAAGCTATTATCACCTGCATCAAGTACTACTACGGTATCTATTTCAGGTGTGCCACCCGCAACTACAAAACTAGTATCACCAATTGAAACCGTAACAACTTCATCAGAAATCACGTCACCAGCAGGAACTTGACTTCCAGAAAAGGCACTTTGAGATCGAACACCTTGTTTTTGAGTATCATCTGAACCAGGAACTAATAATGCAACAACATCGATGGTCTGAGTTAATATTCCATTACTCATTGTTAGAGTATCGTTTCTATCAATTTTAATCCATGATGGGAATTTGAGGCTAACTTCACCTGGAGAAGATCTACCAACCGCATCAGACGTGCGGAAAGAGACGTTGTCGGATTTTTCCTTTAGTTGATCGCAACTCAACGAGAAAATAATCAGAGGCATTACTAACATCCAGTTTCGAATTCGCTGCAGAATGTTCATCAAAAAGACTCCTAACTATTTGCTCCTTTTGACCTATTCGGTATCTTTACCCGAAAACTTGAGGGGACAAAAAAAACTAATTTTATCCAATAATTACATATATATAACGGTTGGGTGCTTCGGCTAAATAATCTACTTCGAGAAAGTAAATCCATAAAAGCAAGGGTAGTAATATTGGTGTCACAAAAGGTGCTTAAAATCTGAGTACATTTGATTGGATGCTGAAGAGAGTAAAAAAAAAGGACCCTATGATCATTTAGGGCCCTCACAAACATAACATGATGCTACAGCATCTTGTCAATGCAGTTTTAGTAGTTCAAAAATAAACCTTCAAGTATGTGCTGAACTGTAGCAGAGACAAAAGGAGCTGCTAGATTTGAACCGATCTTCACTTCAGGAACGACTTCAGCTGTATAAATAATCATCCATTCTGAATCAGCATCACAAATATCTGTGTGCTCACAGGACACAATATGAAGACTACCTGTATGTGAAACTATACCCTTAGGTTTAGCTAAACTAGAACCATCGGGAAGATCTTCCCATGCTTCGTTATCCAAATAGTAAATCATGCTAGCATCAGCCTTAACCAACTCACCATTAACATCAACATCCCAAGGAGCTACTTCCCCAGTTAAGCTAACCCCTAGAACATCCAATTTGCCACCTATAATGGCGGGCGCTTGACTGACATAGCTCATATACGAAGGAATAAAAGTCATATCATCTCTAACTACTTCAGGCAGTCTATAGCTAAACTTAAAGTCAACAGTATCTTTTTCTAGAGCATTACTTTTATCTGCCCAATCCGAAAATTGTAAATAACTATCTTTAATAGATTCAGCATCTGCATAATCAAACTTATATAGCTTAAGATATGCCTGCATTTTAACTGTCTTGCCTAATAAACCACTATCTTGATACTGCAAGCAATAGTCTTGACTCTCAATATCGGCAAAGCAATCCTCAGGAACCATTTTGACCAAATTTTCGGTTTCAGCAAAAGCACTACTGTTGATTATCAGTAATGAGCTAACTGCTATTTTTAATAATTTTTTCATTCTATTCTTCCCCTGATTTAAGTGTTCTACAATCCTTTTTG
>PBRN01000288.1 GCA_002725955.1 Pseudobdellovibrionaceae bacterium | reverse complement strand
TGTACTGACCCAGAAGAATCAAATCAGTCTGGGTTTTTCAGTCACTGACATTGTGATGATGGGGCGTTTGCCTTGGGCTGAATCCCGCGAAACATCGGAAATAATTGTTCATGAGATTATTGACCAGCTAGCGCTGAATCATTTAAAAAACCGGAGTATTCATAGTCTTTCTGGGGGGGAAGCCCAGAGGGTTGCCTTGGCTAGGGCGCTGTGCCAGGTTCATAATCAGGAAAAAAGCTATCTACTCCTGGACGAGCCCACTGCTGCCTTGGATGTTTCCTGCAGCCACGATTTCCTCCGCGCTGTTAAAGACAGATGTTTACACGGTATGACAGCATGTGTCGTTCTTCATGATTTTTCTCTGGCCCTAAGGTATGCTGATCAGGTAGCTATTTTGGATCAGGGACGGTTAGTTACCCTTGATGCACCGGTTGAGGCTTTTTCGGCAAAAATCATTTCGCAGGTCTTTGGAGTAGAAATGAATGTAACCGTTGCCGAAGATGGTAGGCATTATGTCTCGATTGAACCACAATAATAGGTTCTGGAAATATAGGAGGATTACATGAAACCGATTATGTTAGCCCATGACCTGATGGCCAGGAGGTTTGCTGGCGTTCTATCGACGAACTCTTTGGAATATGAAGGGTTTCCCTTTGGTTCTCTCACCCCGTTTTGTTTGAATCATAAGGCTGAGCCGTTAATCATGATCAGTGATCTTGCTCAGCATACTAAGAATATCAAGGCGGACCCACGGGTGTCCTTGATGATTCCAGAAGATTTGAACCATGGTGATCCTCAAACCCAGGGCAGGGTTAGTTATTTGGGGCATGCGGAAGTTGTTGATGAACCCATCTACTATGATCAGTACACCACGTTTTTCCCGCAATCGAAGGATTACTCGAAAACTCATGATTTTGAAATCTATCGGATACGGTTTGAAGCTATCCGTTTCATTGGCGGTTTTGGCAAAATATACTGGTTGAATGCAAAGTCATGGTCGGCTCAAAACCACTTTCATCCGGGGGATGTGGCGCCGGCGGTTGATCATATGAATGATGATCATAAAGATGCTCTGGTAGAATATTTGCAGTATGCTTTGGAACCTGCCGATACCATTGATCCAGATAAAGCTAAGCTGATTCACGTCGATCCATACGGCTTTCACATATCTTATGATGAAACACCGGTTAGATTGGCTTTCCTCGCCCCTTTGGAACAGGCTTCTGACCTGAGGCATGCCTTTGTCAGCTTGCTCAAGAGTATCCGGCAAGGGTCTAACTAGTTATCTCGTATAGTCTACCGTCCACCCTGCCTATAATAAGTCACACGTGAATAATATATGTCAATAATTATAGTTGATTAGATATATGTCGTTGTTGCGTGGAAATTCATTCCGTTAAAATGGAAAATAGCCACATGATTTATATAGGTTAAACAATAGCCCTAAAGAAAAGGGGGCAAAATTCCGAACTGTTAAATTGATATTGATAATTATTTTCATTATCATATAATCAACTGATCAAATAAGAGGAATCACATGCTGGCTTTCCATCAATTTATGACGATCATCAAAGGGGCCGATTTGACGCTGCGCACAACCCGATTAGGCATTCAGCGGTCTCCTATACCACAGGAAGGAGGACACCATGCCAAGCGATCTGGCTATCAAAGCAATCATGCTGAGCTGTATGGCTGCATCGACTGTGAGTTATGCTGTAAGAGTCCCGCAAAAGCCATCCCTTGATACCTTTACTTTGTGGCTGGGAAGGTTTCTTGGCGGCATGGGTTTCATTGGATATTTTGCCATAGGCGATAGCCTGTGGTTGATGAACTTTGCCCTTACTACATGTATTCTAACCTATATTCTTTCTCTCAGTATGAAACACTGTATGATCGAACTTCTTTGTTCGCCGATGGCTTTATTGGCCTCAATGTCCTATTTATTAAATATTGATCAAAAGGCGGGATCCCTCTGGGCTCCGATCTTATCGTCTCTGGGATTAATTTCAGTGATGTTAGTGATTTTGGTTTATTTATCTAAGGGCATGCCTCGTACCAAAGGACCCCGTTGGTCGTTTTACTCTTTTCCAAGGTTCGGTGGTCCTTAAGATAACCGCAAAGGAAATAATTGACGAAAGATGTTTGGTGAAGCTTTGTACCTATAACCAAATACGGGTTGGTTAAGCCCTCATCCGGTTAACGGGCTTGGGTTGTATGGTATGTTTATGAGTTTGAACCTGACTTTCATTGTTGTTTTTAATTGATTTAGGTAGCAGCAAAGTGAATTGAATCGGTATAAAGCCTGACTCATTAACCGGCCCTGTTGGATCTGCGCTAATACTACCACCTAATATTTCCATTGTGGCATAAACGGCATCAAGTCCGACACCTCTGCCCGAACATTCGGTTATTGATGATGCGGTTGAAAACCCTGGACTAAAAATCTCTTTGATCAAATCATGATCTGCTAGAGTGCATTTTTCTGGTTGAGTTTCTGCTAGTTTGGCCCTGACTTTATGTAGGTTCAAACCTTGGCCGTCGTCTGCAATAACTAGCTCGATTTTAGAAGGCATCTCGGTTAGTGCAAAGGTTATCTTTCCCTGTGCTGGTTTACCCTTTCTTCGTCTTATCAATGGTGATTCAATACCATGATCGATTGAGTTAGTTAGGCAATGTACCAGTGCATCTTGAAGAGGGCTGTTTAATTCCCTGGGTATGTGAAAATTGTTGATTGGTAATTTAATAGCTGGTGGCTCTTTACCTAGTTTACTCGCAATTTGATTGGTTCTTCTGGTGACTTCTTCAATCACTTCTCTGATACCCGCATTGCTTTCATCAACCAGGGCTTGAGATATTAGTTCAGCTAAGTCATCACCTGTGAGGTCAGCGTCATCTTTATATTGAACCAATAAGTTATTGATCTTAGTTTTGAGGTCTGCTGCGGAATCTTTAATCACTGATTTTAGTTGTTCATCACAGGCTTTTCGACAAAATTCTATTTCAGTAATGACGCGGTTGATATCTTTGATGAGAGATTCTCTATCAACCTTGGTTTCAGGCTTTTGCTGAAGTTGACTATAGCGATCTTCAGCTAAATGAGCTGTGTCCGTGACACCATGATAGCCAAAAATACGTGCATTGCCTTTTACGGTGTGCATATTGCGAAATAGAACTTTAATAACGTCCCGATTAATTTCCTTGGCAGCGTTGATTAGGTTTATATTTTCTCTGAGCATGCGTCGAGAATTCTTAATAAAGAGTTCAAACTCTTGCATCGAAGCAGCCAAAATACCATGAACTACTTCAAGAGACTTTTCTTTTTCCTCGGTGGTGGTTTGTAGTAAACGGAATTCAGTGATATCGCGGACGTTTACAAGGATCTTATCAATGGCTTCCAGTTCATCATAAATTGGGTTCCATGCTAATTCGAGTACTCTTTGTTCCCCACCGATAGTACAATTTATTTCAGTTGGTAAAACACTATTATTGATCATAAAAGTAATTTCGTCTTCCCCCAGGCAGGCTTGGAGAATGCTGCGAATTTTATTACGGTCATCAACACTCATACAAACATGTTCAAATAAGAAATTCATTACATCACTACCAGCAATCTGATCATTCTTGAAAATATCTCTTAGATAGCTGGAGTATTCTGGATGAATCGTCATATTTCTGGTGATGGTAAAGATGCCCTGGTTCATGTTTTGTAACATAGCATCAATATCATTGGTTTTGATTTGTAATTTAGCTGTGCGTTCAGCAATCATCTCTTCTAACTTACTAGAATGCTTTAACGCTATTGTGCGCTCTTGGTTAATTATCATCTTTTGAGATTTACCGAGCACAAAACCCAAGGTGAGATTATAGAAATGAATCAGCTTTTCTATAATCGCCATAGTACCAAAGCTCAAGCATTTGGTAAGAATTTCCATATTACACCCTTAATATGATCAGACTGTTTATGAATATATTGTTAATAAAGACTAACACCCTATCGGGGTAAACTATTTTATAATAAACAAAAAAAACAATAATTTGCTAAATCACCAAAAGTAGTGGGTTTTTTTGATCGAAAGACGTTGAGATTTTGTGTTAGAAAAGGATGATTATATGACAGAATAGTCATTTCGGAGTTTTTTGAGCTGTGGTCATTGTGGAACAATCGTTGCTGATCGGCCTGCTGGGAGCTCTGATGGCCCTTTTCTGGGGTTAAAATCATTACGTGAGGTCAGGAAGCGGCATGGTAACCGTGGTCCGTTTTGGGCATTTCAACGGGTAACCACAAAATAAAGCAGGCCCCCTCTGCGGCATTCTCATTGTTGATGGTAATTCTGCCGCCGTGGTCTTTGACGATTTCGGCAGAGAGGGTTAAACCTAGTCCAGTTCCTTTGCCTGCCTGCTTGCTGGTATAAAATCTATCAAATATGGTATCCTGGATATCCTCAGGAATGCCTGTGCCGTTATCCGTGATGATGATTTCGAACCCTTTTTGATTATTTTTATCAGCGCGTATGCATTTGATTGTTATATGTCCCTGAAAACTGCTGGAGGAGCTTTCTTGTGCGGTTTCGCTTCTTTCGATGATCGCATCCGCCGCATTCACCAGAATGTTGGTAATCACCTGTCCGATCCGACTCCGATAGCAGTTGATTTTTGCCATTTCTGGCAATTCTTTATCAACTTTAAATCTGTTGATGCGGGCACCAGCAATGAGCATAGATTCTTTAATGACTTCTGAGAGATTCACATCCTTTGTCGGGGTAACCTCCATTCTGCTTTGCGTGCGCAGGGCAACGCTTAACTCTTTTAGTCGATCTGATCCTACTTCAATCATTTCATTGCTTCTTCGCACACGAGCAATTTTTTGGCTAAAAGCATCGTACACTTCCGCGTTAGATTCTTCTTCCAGATTGATTAAGTGTTTTAACTGCTCCTCCATGCTGTTCAGAGCTCTCATGCCATTAAATATTTCAACTGAAATGAGTAAAATCGGATTATTAATCTCATGGGCAATGCTGGATATCATATCACCGAGTTGGGAAAGTTTTTCTGCCTGGGTTAGTAGGTTCTTGGTATGATGTAACTCCCTCTTAGCGGAAGCCATTAATTGACTTAGGTTAAAAACTACGCTGACCAGTTCTTGTTCATTGAATGGTTTGCCTAAGAAAGCGTCAGCACCAATTTCAGTACCTATGATTTTACTTTCTTCATCGGTTTTGGCGGAAAGCAGGACCACTGGAATGGAGTTAAGTTCATCGTCTCTTTTTATCTTTTTTATAAATTCAGGGCCACTCATTTCAGGCATCATCCAGTCCGTTATGATGACGTCGGGATTATATTTCTTTGCTGCTTCTAGTCCTCTCAGGCCATTGTTAGCTGTCATGACACTGTAATTGTGTTTCAGTAAGCTTTCGGCAATGATGTTTCTCATGTCCACGAGATCATCGATCACCAGTACTTTAGTCCCTTGCCCAGCGAAAGTCACTTCTTCATCTTTTATCCGGTCTTCTCCTGCTGTTCCTTCTTGACCATCAAGCAACCAGGATTTTACTTCAAAGTCACCATCGATGAGACAATAAGGAGCCATTTCTTCGATCTCGGCTTTGGGAATGATAGGAAAGTCAACCCAGAATAAACTACCTTTACCTATTTCGCTTTCAATTCCTACTTCTCCTCCCATCTGCTCCGATAACGATTTGACTAGTGCAAGACCTAAACCACTGCTTTCGTAAGCGCGGATAGTCGATTCATCTGCCTGACTAAATACTTTAAATAGCCTAGTTTTGGCATCTTCGGAAACACCTACGCCGGAATCCTGAACAAAGAGTTGAATCCGTTCTCCTTCAATTTTTAAACCAAGTTCGATTCGCCCTTTTTGAGGTGTATATTTAAGTGCATTGGAAAGATAGTTGAAAATGATCTTTTCGATGGCATCAACCTCACCATTGATCCATACGGCATCATCCTCAGGCTTAATAGGCTCCCCCTGTTTAGTGATCAAGAAGCTGATGTTTTTGTTTTTACAGGCTGAATGGAAATACTCACCGCATACATGAGTGAGGCGATTGATATTTAATGGTGAGAGTCTTAAGTCGTGCTTACCAGCCTGCAATTTTTGAAAATCTAACAACTGATTCACTAGGCGCAGCAATCGGCGAGCATTGTTCGTGGCTACTTGCAGATCTTTGTTATCAGGTTGCAATAGAATCTGATTTTCCATAGGATTCAGGATAAGAGTCAACGGTGTCCTTAATTCATGAGACATATTTTGAAAGAAAGCTGTTTTATGCCTGTCCAATGCTTGTAATTGGACAGCCTGTGATTCAGCCTTTTGTCGCAGTATTTCGGTTTCTTTATGGGCCTCTTCAGCCTCTTCTCGAGCTTTCTCTGCTTCGTCCTTGGCTTTCTCTGCTTCGTCCTTGGCTTTCTCTGCTTCATCAGTTTTTAAGCTTAGTTCTAACGTTCTTTCGTCGACTTTTTCTTGCAGGCTTTCAGCGGCGTGCTGTTGAATCTCGATTTTTTCTTCTTGTAACCTCTTTATGTTTCGGGCAAGTGCCAGTGATAGCAATATCACCTCAAGGGCTGAGCCAATTTGCATGCTGTATTCAGTAACCACATTGCTAGGCACTAAGTCGATGTTTACTGCTGCTTTTAAACTTGTACCAATGAAATAGGCTGTTAGAGCAATGAGAAAGTATTTTGCTTCGACGCTTTTATTAATGAGGAGTAAAAATCCAGATGACCATAATGCTGTGCAGGTGATTAAGATTAAGGGCATGAAGATTGACATGGAAAATGATACTGGTCCGAAGAAACTGACCGGAAGCATCAGAATATAGCACCAAGCCAATGCTTTTAGAAAAAGAGCTGTCCGCGGCATGGTGTTCTTCATATCGAGAAAATAAATCGAAAAGTATATAAGTGGCCATAGATTGCCTGTGATCAATAAGGGGATCATTTTACTGCGCAAAAAGGTGTTTTCTGGCCAAAGATATTGGTAGTCATAACCATTAATACAGATAACAATAAGTAAAGCACAACTTACATACAGGACATAATAAAAGTACGTCCTGCTTCTTAGAGTTATACAAATGAAGCCGTTGTAGATTGCCATAACGAATAAGATACCAAAATAGATGCCGAGTATTAACGTTTCTTTGGCATCTGATTCCCAAAAGGAGTCGGCCTCGTTTAATATAGCGCTTATTTTCATTGCACTACTTGTCTTTATCCGAAAAACTAGTCTAGTTCTTTTTTCTGGTTGCAGGGTGATTGGGAGTAAGAAATTTCGATGTTGAACCAGCCTTTCAAAAAAAGGTCTAAAATCCCCAACCTTTTTGTGTAACATATTTTGACCTTCGACGATGGTATAAAAATCGATTTCGTCCGTTTGTGGTCTTGGTATTTCAAGGTAGAATTTTTTAGGGGATTTTCCACTATAATTAAAATCGATCATAAACCAGTATGCAGATTGAGTATAGCCAAAAGTCATTTGATCGCGGACTGATTGAGTCATCTTCTGCTCATTGACTCTATCAAGAAAGCTTCGTATATCCAGCTTACCTTCACTGTCTTCCAGGTATTTCATGTAGCTACCTGTAGCCACCTTTTGGGTCATTGAATCGACTACGAGTGGTTTGCCGTAAATTTCGTGTGCCATACTAATTGCCAACAAAATAAAAATAGTTTTGCTAAGACTAAATGGTATTAATGTTTTCAGACATGACCCGAACAATCGAACATCCTTTCCGTAATCATCATTGGACCTAACTTATGAGGTGATAGTTCACGGTTCCTTCATAGGAAACGCTAGGTCTCTTATATCGCTTCTTTTGTTGAAACTCTGAAGCTCGGTCTTCAATAAATTAGAATAGTTGTAAAAGTATCGGGCAAGCTTTAGACTATTATTCATTATATTCAAAGCTTTACAGTTGTATGTGGCGAAAAAAAAAATAGTTTTTTACGAGAATATAAGATGAATTGCGCCCCTATTAAGGGCGCAAAAAAAAAGCACTAATCTTATTTAATTGCTGATAGCTAAAATTTTTGCAGGGATGAGATGAAACGTATTAATTTAATTGAATTCGAAGATTTTTCTTGGTTCCCGGTTTGGCTGCGAAATTGTATGACCAACAATATCGTTGTTATGGCTAGATGGCTTGGGGTAACAGAAACTCTTCATCACCTTATACTGAAAGTGTTGTCTTCTCATAAAATAGATAAAATTGTAGATCTAGGTTCAGGTTCTGGCGGTGTTTTGCCTGACGTAATCCAGCAGATCAGAAGTCTCGATGATTATGAAATGGTTTCTTTACAACTCACTGATAAATATCCCAACCAGCAAAAGGCACATGATTTTAATGCTGATCATAGTAATGGGATTGATTATTTGACGAGTTCAGTTGATGCAACCGATTTCACCCGAATACCAGCAGGGCTAAAAACCATGGTCAATTGCTTTCATCACATGTCTCCCCATCAAGCCAGAACTATTTTGGAATCAGCAAAGGATAATAGAGAACCTCTATTAATTTATGAAATGGGCGGCCATCATGTTATGCCTTTTGCTCTTTGGTTATTAAGTTTGCCTGTTGCTTTGCCAATGATATTTTGTTTGGCCTTGGTCATTGTCCCATTCGTGCGGCCGATGACTTGGCAACATTGGTTTTTCAGTTACTTGATACCATTGATTCCTTTTTTCTATGCTTGGGATGGGCATGCTTCTATAGCTCGCATTTATGATTTGAACGACCTTGACCAAGTGCTGCTGGGTTTGGAATGTTCCTCTTACACTTGGGAAAAGGGTTTTGCTATCTCCTCCAGGGGGAATAAGCTAGGTACATACCTATTAGGATTGCCTGAATCCTGACAAAAACCTGCCAGCTTCTGTTGGTATTGGTAAGCTCAAAATATAGGTGTTGGTGATTAGATACAGCCGGTCAAAATTTCTATTTTTTCTATGTAAAAGATTTTTTTAATCATTGTCTTACGTTGCTCGACATAAAATTTCCCATTGTGTATAAACTTCTTTGTAAGCTTTCATACCAAATTCATGAGTCCTTAATATGATCTTGTCGATCAGAGTGTATCTCCTGTCAGGTATAGAAAGCTGGGTCTCGGCATGTGATTGAAGTGAGGGACCATCAAATCCTAATTACGATGAATCGATTGAAAGGCAGAGATTATGACAAATAAATCATTCTTTTTTGGCGTGCATATGGTTTCGTATCGGCACAAAGCAATGCAAACCATCGCCATGATAGGAATGGCGATGATAATGACGTTTGGTGCTTCTGCTGATGAAGCTTTGGTTAAGCACTGTCAAATCAATGATGATTTGAATTCTGTAGAGAAAGGGCCTTATACCCACGAAACCATGTCTCTGGATTTTGGCGTGTCAGTTCATTTTCCTGCCGAGATAGATGCTAGTAACTGTCTGCATGGAGTCGTTTCATTTGGTAATGGATCTGGCCGTTATGGTGGTAATAACTATGACAAGTTTTTTGAATCTTTAGCCGAGTATGGTTTCGTCGTAGTGGTGAATCATAGCGGTAATACCGGGAGCGGCCTACCTTTAATTAGTGCATTGGACGTTCTTTATGAAAAGGCTCAAGAAGAAGATCATCCTTTTCACAAGCGTTTGCAGCAAATTGCTGGAGTTGCAGGCCAATCTCAAGGGGGCTTGGGTGCTTCAGCTGCGACCAGAGATGAAAGAGTTGTGGCCGCTGTGCCTATGGCAGGGGCTGGTAATGTAGAAAAACCTACGCTTTTTATCACCAGTCAAGCGGACTATATGAGTGGTGGTGTTCGGGCTGCTTATGGGCGTAGTAATCAGATGTCGATATTTGTCAGCTTAAGGGGGACCGGTCACGCTGGTATTCCCTTTCATGATAGAGCGATTAGTCTCGCTACTTCTTGGTACCGCTGTCATTTAAATCAAAATAAGTCAGTGTGCGAAACATTTTTACCTGAGTGCCTGCAATGTAAAAGTTCTGATGTAGCTGATCAGAGCCAGAAAAGTGAAAAAGGTTTTACTGATTAGTAGATATGCAAAAAAAATGTGCTCCTTGGATTGGGAGCACATTCATCGTTTATATTTTGATAAGGTTTAAAATCTTAGCGTTTATCCGTGCGGGATATTCTTACCTCGATATTCATAGGTAAATCGTCAAAGTAGAATTTACTGCCTTCACGTTTCCATGAGAGCACTTCGTTTTCGTCGGTTTCTACTTTCCATATACCTTTATCGGGATCTTTAACATCGCTAATTTCAAATATTTTTCTGACTGTTTCATACTCATACTTGACGGAAAAGTCTGTACTTTCCTCGAGATCACAATTGAAGGTTAGCTTTTGATCATCGATCCCAAGGTTATCTGAACATTCATCTGGTCCTGCCAATATTTCGAAACTGCCAAGTACCGGTTTGCCGCCAAGGGAAACTTCAATGAGACCTAGATCATAACGCCGCCATGATAATTGGATCGTTTCTACATTTTTTAGCTGATTCTGATCTTCAATAATCAAACTACTAGAACCAAGCTTAAATTCGATTGGTGATTCAGTCGCTTTATCATATAACTTGAACTGACCATTGATATCACTAGCTGTTGTGTATGGGTAGGTGGTTTGATAACCATTTTCTATTTTGTAGTCAACGCGAATTGTGGCACCGTAGTCTGGGGCTTGGGCTAGGGTTAACTTTTTGTTCGCTAAACCGTTTGCTAAAGTATAGCCTTCTTGCAGTACATCATTCGCATAGACTTTGATACTGTCGTTCATTGCTTCTGTAGGAATATCAAATTCGGATTTTTTCGTGGGGTTTATTTTAAAACTTGCCACAATTTCCGAAGCCGGTGGTGGAGGATCCGTAAACATTAACTGGCTATTGGTTACAGTATAGTTATTGATTAACGTAGTGTTGACATAAACTCTTAAGGAGCCTTCGGCCGGAGATTGTACTAGGTTAAAGTTAGATATAATTGCACCCGGTTGTTTAGCTTGGTAGCGCAGCTTGACTAGGGCTCCCTGAGGTGGTGGCGGATCAAAAACTATGGATTGTTGTTCTACTGTCCAGCCATTGGCGGTGTCTGCACCATTGATATTGACTAGCATGGTGTCTTGTTCGGGTGCCGAATCCAATGCGAATCTGGTGTCGAGGATAGTTGATACATCTTGTGATATGCTTGAAAGCGTTGCCGAGTAATCTTCAGCGCAAATACTACCACTGACCCCATTAGTATCGGTGATCAGTTCTTGATATTTATTACCAACATTATAGGCCGTGTTACAAGTTATACCCGGTACCGCAATAATTCCATAAATACGCGCATCTTTGCCTGGCTCTCGGCCAAGATCCGTTAAAGTCTTTTTAAGATTCGCAGCAGATCCCTCTGGATTGGAGCAATTACCATTGCTGCAGTTGTCTTCATCACTGACAATTAATACGGCTATCTTTGAGTCGGGTCTTAACCAATAGCTATTGTCACAGGTCAAGCCCACGTGAGCCATACGGAATCCTTCTTCATTGCCAGATCCGTTAACACCAACACTGGTAATGGCATTACTAAATTGGGTTGCAGCATCAGCGGTTCGGTTGATGACTGTTCTTACACATTGATCATTGGCATCAGTTGAAATGACAGCAATACGATAATCAGATGATGATACATAACTCAGTAGTTTATTAAGTTTCGGAGCTAATAGTGTTTGTTCTTGCCCCATGGAGCCCGAATTGTCGATGACAACGAGAAGATCCAAAATACCTTCTGAATTTTGATTCAGGTCTTGGGCAACGGCGGCTAAAGATCCTTGCTTGAAAATTTTCGTTTGTGGAATTTGATCGATTTGAACGAAAGTGGTTGTTCCGTCTGCGGTATTTGCCTGCACCTGAATGTCTTGTTTTATCTGATTACCGTCCAGAGAAAATTCGACTGTATCTTCAACCGTTTCTCGGGTATTAAACTTCCAGGTTTTTTCTGTGGCAGCGAGACCGTCAAACTCTTTTTCGATCTTTGCGACGCCTTTTTTTGCCGATTCGAACATGGGTTCGTCTTCATTACATCCTATGCTCAACGTGATAATGCCGGCTATAGCTAAGATTAATGGCTTTTTCAATGTTCGCCCCCCCCATGACTATGATACTGA
>PBRN01000287.1 GCA_002725955.1 Pseudobdellovibrionaceae bacterium | reverse complement strand
TAACGATTTCGCCGGAATTGATTCCAATCCGCATCCGCATGTCCTTGACGATTTGAGGCCATTTATCACCTTCATTAGTCCATTTATGCCGTAGCTCCATCAGAGCATTTTGCATTTTTACCGCCACCGTGCATGATCGAACCGCATGGTCTTCAAGGTGCATGGGAGCTCCGAAAAAAGCGATGATGGCATCACCTTCATATTTATCGAGAGTGCCTTTTTCTTCCAGCAGGATGTCGGTCATGCGAGTCAGGTATTCGTTTAATAATTCAACCAGTTTGGTTGCTGAAAGTTTCTCGGAAAACGAAGAAAAACTCTGAATGTCAGTAAAATAGGCGGATAAAATTGCACTGTGACCACCCAGTCGGGGCGGTTCGCCCGATGCATACATATCATCAATCAGCTCAGGAGAGATATAACTACTGAACGCTTGTTTCAGAAACTTCTTATCCTTTTCTTCTGTAATGTATTTAAACAGGTTGGTGATGACAAACATGGATAAAATTTGAGCACTGGGAACCGCCATATAAGTCCAGACGCCATTGTTGAACCAGATATATTTATCAACCATATAATAGCCAATTAAGAAAACCACGACGGCTAATCCCGATAAGACTGAATTACCCCAGATCAACAGAGGTGAGAACAAGAGGCCAATACCAATGACTATCATCAGTTCGGTTCCATAGATCGTGGCTGGTCTCTTTAAAAAATCCTGTTTTAGAATATTGTCGAGAGCTGCCGCATGGTTTTCGACTCCATCGATTGCCGGATCGAAAGGGTTGGGGCGCAAATCATTAATACCGGTTGCGGTAGCCCCCAATAATAAGACGGAATTTTGTAGTTCGATTTTTTCTTCTTCGCTAAAGCTATTTTTGTAGGCATCGGCAAGGCTAAAATGGTGAAAAGCCCGACTGGGACCCCGGTGATTGGCCAAAATACGACCAGCCCCATAAGGATCCATGGGTATTTCAATCATGTCTTCGTCGTCTTCACGACTGACCAGCCCGATGGATTCAATCCCCAGGTCATCAAAAATAACAAAAATATCCCGTTCCATATACTCGGCCGCTGTTTTTAGGGCAAGCGATGGCATCAGCTGGTTATTGATATTGGCGACCATGGTCACCCAACGATTAATCGCATCTTCATCAGCATCGTTACTAAAAAAGGCATGATGATTGGAAGCCGCCGCATGAGCTGGAGTGTTAACTACGATCCCGAAGCCTTGCTTTAGGTAAGGATAGTCGGCGATTTCAAAATCCTCTGGCATATCGTACATCTCGATCGCTGAGGGTTCGATGCCTTCAATGCCAATAAATGGATCTCTATCACCGAAATTTAATTTGGTTTCCATTTTGGAACCGAAATAGAAAAACCCCATCACAATGTTTTGAAATTCCCCAATACTATCGATAAACATTGAGTCGCTAGGAGAGTTATTGATTAAGGTATTAATGCCTTTGACTTTTTGTTTCATATTCCTTGAGTTCATGCCATTGAGATCGATCAGGACATCACTCAGAAGGGTCTTTTCCGGTTCTGCCCAAACAGCATCAAAACCGATCCACTTTACCCCTAACTTCTTCAGATTGGCGAAAGCCTGAGCATAATAACGTCTGGAGAATGGCCAGCGACCAAACAAGCCGATTGATTGTTCATCAATGGCGAGAATACCAACTTTCGTCGGGGTTTCATCAGCACCGCGGTTGCGTAATTTCCAGTCGAGGATATTACTCTCTACCAGATAAATAAAGTCTTTGCGTTCCAAGTTGCCGTAGTGATGAAACAGGCTAAAGTAACTTAAACCTGTTACAGAGAAGCATATAAATACTAACACCCAGTTCTTTTGGATATTTTTTAGAAATTTTTTCATGATACCACCATGTGTAACTCAGCTTTTCTTGATTACTTGGGGTATCGGTGGGACTAAGATTAATTTCAAGGAACATAGAAGTTCTTTGGATTAAGTAAGAAAGCTTCGGCAGTCATATCTGACGTTTTGATTAGATGATAGATAATCGTGATATTAAGAATTTTTGGCGAGATTAACTGATCATTTAATCAGTAGACTAATTAGTTTATTATATAGATGCCCGCCGGTAATTGCATGACATATAGGGCATCAGCCTATTGATAAGGTATAGCCCATCTATGGCTTGGCGGTTTTTTGAGAAAATTTCCTCCACACTATGTTTGATAATTCATGGCAAGGGAATAGGCGCACATACCGGTTTCCGGTAAGACACATGAAACATCAACGGTTTTATGTAGGTTGATGCCCTTGGTCTTGGCTACTTTTCTGGTCGTTGCTATTAGATATTTTTTGAACATCCCCTTTTGATCGATCGTCGGTAATTGTTGTTGAGAAAAAAACAGGCCATAGCAGTAGGCATGCAATAGTTTCTCCAGTGAGACTGAGCTTGCCTCGGTTTCATCAAGGTTAAGCTGCTCCAGCATAAGCATGAAAGCGGCCTTCTTTTGATAATTACATGAGACTTTCAGTTTTATGATTGTGCTTAGTATGTGAAAATCTAGAGGTACTGTCTGACCTTCTTTGATAATTTTATTCTTGTCCCTATGGGGTAGAAAGTCAGCGGCATGGGCATAGTATTTGAGAAACCTTTCTATAGTTTGGACCGTGGAAAAGCCGATTCCTTTGGGGAAGATGACCATAAAGCACCTATAATGAAGAGTTTAATAATCTATTTTGTCTCAAGTTATAAAAACACCATCGGGACATCAGGGGGGAAAATAAAATTAAAGACCAGATAGCTCGTAAAGATGCGAAATAGTAAAGGTTTTGGACTATCAATTGACCTGTTTTATTTGACTTAAGGTGCGGTATGATCTCTAATCCGTTCGTTTCAGGAACATATCTAGGAAATCAAGGAGTACGGCATGGCTAAAATTTCGAGATTGGTTTTAGGAATAGGTTTTATCTTTGCGGGAGTGATGCACTTCATAAATCCAGATTTCTATCTTGCTATGATGCCTCCTTATCTCCCCTGGCATGAGTTTTTAGTCTACTTTAGTGGGATCATTGAAGTTGCTTTGGGGGCGATGGTGGTTTTCGGAGTGCAACTGCGATGGGCTGGCATTGCTATGGTGCTACTTTTATTCGCTGTATTTCCTGCCAATTTACATATGGCACTTAATCCTCAGGATTTTCCTGACGTCAGCACCACGGCCCTATGGGGGCGTTTGCCTTTTCAGGCTGTCTTCCTCTTATGGGTCTATTTCACATTGATCAGACCCGAACATAAAGCTTAGACTTTTTGAACTAAAGAATCTTTATCTTACAGCGCTGTCTGGTTTTTCTGTCTATTTATAGGGCAAGGGCAATATTGGGAGCCAGGAGTGAAGAAAAAAAAAGAGAGCCAGATGATAAAATCAGATTACTGGCTCTCTTCCTTAATGTCAGGGTAACTTAAACACGAGTGAAACCATGAAAACAAACTAAACACACCAATATTATATTTTTTCCATCAGTTACAAACAGTCAAAACCAGCCAAGAGATTCATTCTTATAGTCGCCCGCAGGGAAGCTCATACTCGCACTCAACAGCAAAACACTTAAATTCAGGTATCAGCCTAATATTTCAACGCCTTTCAGCCTTCCGTTTCAGATCAGCACATTTTTAGCTCAGTTGCTCCCCAGAGCTTTCACAGTTGTTAAAGCAAGCCCTGTGCCAACCATAGGTGGTTGATATCACTATCACTGGTGGGCGACTAATAAATTTCACTTGTGGCTTATTGTACTCAATTCTCTGTTGGCTGTGT
The DNA here is from genome assembly GCA_002725955.1 of Pseudobdellovibrionaceae bacterium. Taxonomy (GTDB): domain Bacteria; phylum Bdellovibrionota_B; class Oligoflexia; order Oligoflexales; family Oligoflexaceae. The sequence goes on along the minus strand of PBRN01000287.1, from coordinate 6,231 downwards.
CTTTTTTGCTTTGTACCGACTTTACTAATGGTTTCAGGTGATTGCGAATTTAAATTTATCCAAATAAATCAGTATTTTATCTTATTTGAGTGGGGGCTCACTCTGAGGCATTACTTCGGCTGGTATAAGGTAATTTGATATGGATTCTGCTAAGATTCATGGATAAACATAGGGCTGACCGCAAAATTCTGAGGAGTTGCTTAAATGGAATGGATCATAGTTGGGTTAATTGCCTTTACTACGTTTTCTTGCTTTTATTTTCTCAAAGTGGTCGATCTACCCTATCTGGTATACCAAGCGGGAGGAGAAGGAGAGAAGTGGTCGGTGCGTTGCCCTAGTTTGAACAGGCCGTTTCGTCCCTTGTTCTGGTCATACAATCGCCACCTGCAGGTCATAGTCCATTACATTATGTGCCGAAAAAAACGAAAAGATTTTTTCCGCCGCGATACCATCGTATTAAGAGATGCAGGCACCATTGCCCTTGATTGGTGGGAAGATCCAGCGGTCCCATTGCCGGCTTCAGCACCCGTTGCTATGGTGTTGTACACGATCTGTGGTAAGCGCAGAGACTTTGCTCCCTTTGCACAGCAACTTAGCCGCAAAGGTCTAAGAGTCGTTGTTTTGCAGCGCAGGGGGCATGATGGGTTAGAACTCACTGCTCCTAAATTAAATCCTTTCGGCTGCATCGATGACCTTAATGTGCAGGTAGACTATATCCGTAATCTTTATCCTGCTGCATCTCTATTCATGTACGGAGAATCGGCTGGGACAGCATTATTAGTTAAATACCTGGGAGAACAAGGAGACAATGCTCCCATCAAGGCTGCCATAGCCTGTTGTCCAGGATATGATCTTGAACGAGCCTTCACCAGAGTGATGAGCTTTTACGACCGACTGATGACCAAAAGAATGATCCGATTTTTTCTCTACCGGCATGAATCAATGCTAAAAGCTGCTCAAGGTTATGATGAATGTGAAGCCTCAGTTTCCATGAAGGATTTCTTTGGTAACATTTATAAAATAGCAGGATTTCCTAATAGCAGTAGCTTTTTCCATGAACTTAATCCGATGCATGTTGCCCGCAAGATTACAGTGCCTCTCTTGGTGTTAAATGCTTATGACGATCCCGTCTGTGTTGATCGCAATGCTAGAGACTATGAAGAGATTTTTAGAATGGCTCCCAACCTGTTGATGGTTAAAACAAAACGTGGCAGCCATTGTGCTTTTTATGAAGGCTGGTTTAGGCCAAAATCATGGTCAGTGAAAATGGCTGCAGAATTCTTTGAGGTTTTCTCATCCGATCATAAAAAATCTTATTCTTTTCAGGGCGATGTGTGATTCATCTCCTTTAATTTAAGAAAGGTTATTCAATGAATGCAGAACAGGGATTTTCGCTATTCAATCTTTTGGCTATGATCGGCTGGCTTAGCCTGGTCATACTGCCAAACCATAAAATTACAGATCTGCTGGTCCATCGACACGTGCTGCCTGCATTACTTGCCATTATTTATGCGCTGGTTTTGCTGCCTGAGTTGGGGGCGGGCGAAGGAGACCTTTCCAGTCTGGAAGGGGTTATGACTTCCTTTACTAACCCCTGGCTGTTACTGGGAGGATGGATCCATTATCTCTGTTTTGATTTGTTCTTGGGGGGATGGGAAGCTCGGCAAGCGAAGCTCTTGGGGATTCCTCATGTTCTTATGATACCAGTATTGGCTCTGACTTTAATGATGGGGCCCTGTGGATTTCTCGTCTTTGTCGTGGTGAGGTTTTTTTATGAGCGCAAGCTAACCCTTAAAGATTCAGCCGCTTGATATCGCATATCCTATGCCAAGGTCTTTTTGCCCTTTATTTAAGCAATCAGACCTCTATAGTGCCTGATCCAGTGCCCTCATCCTGCGGTATTCTGCTGTGGAAAGAAATTCAAGAGCATCCTGTCGGATAAGATCTTGCTGCTCTGCCTTGCTTAGCCCTTGATCTTCAAGAACGGCATTGCGGGCGGCGAGATAAGCCTGCCTTTTCTGTTGCCATTGATCTTCCTCGATACGAGCTTGTTCAAGGCGATCCAGTGCCAAGGATCCAAACTTGTCCGCAATCAGTTGATCCCTTTCCGCTATAGACACATCACTTCCCGGTTGTACGGCCTGTTTGATTTTTAGAAAAGAGAATGTTTTTTGCCTTTGTTGCCATTGATCTTCGGATAGAGTGCGCTTAGCTAAGTCTTCGATTTGGCTTTGCCCTTTTTCTGAGCCATTGAAATGATTCGTAAACACTTGTAACTGAAATTGTTCATACCTTTCCTGCTCATCAAAAAAGGCGTAAACCACGTCCGCATTCAGATAGTCTCTTCTTAATTCCATTCTGGTATTGACGAGCCTTATCATGGCATCAGGTTTCCATTCTGCAGGAGATACTGGCTTGTCAATTTTGGCTTCTGCATCCAATAAACGGTCGTATTGTTGGAATATATGAATGACCTGAGCTATCACAGATTCAGAATACTTTCCTGTCAGATAAGCTTTAAGATGATTGAGTATGACTTCCTTACTTTCTAGACCTCGTATTGTCAGAAAGTAATCAAATAGCCTTCTTAAGTTGCGATCAGCTATGACTCTGGATTCAACAACCTGAATGCCGCCTGGAACTGCGGTCCCACGAAAAGATGTATGCCCCTTCTTGTCTGCTTGAACCCTGTTTGATTTGGGGGGGAATGAAGCCGATGTTGATTTACTTGATACATTTACATTGCGGGGCAGCTCAGTTTTTTTTTCTGCTTCCTCAGGATGGGAGGGGGAATGACTGGGTGCGTCGATATAGTTCACTATCGATGATAAACACCAAGCGGAGATCACTAAGCCCCCTGATAACCACAATTTGGTTTTGTTAATGGCCTTCATTCCGCAACCTATTGACCTGCATTGAGTAGATGGAAGGCACGTTGACCCCAGCCTTTACCAAGCCCATGGTGTGATTGATGGCGTCGAAGTGATTAATCGCATAATTACTTTCGATCATTTCACCGAGAGGGTGGCCACAGCTAGGGACGAAACCGTCCCACACCTGATCATCGGGGTAGAATAACTGAATAATGGGAACGACGACCGTATCGATGGGGTCACGGTTATGGGTTTTGACTTGACTACCGCCAACGGAATAATAGTAGATGCCATTGACTTTAGGTTGGCCTCCTATGGCATCGTAGGTTTTTCCGTTGCCTTGTATCGCACAGGTACGGGGGGATAAGGCTTCAGGAAAGAGCTGATTAAAATTCTGAAAGGATTCTCGCCCTGCGGCAATCGCTAGATCTTCTGCGATTTGTATCCCACGGCCCCTGCTGTTGTACTCGCCATCTTTGGGGATACTAGAGATCAACTCGAGGGCGGTGAAAATGGCTGAGATTGCAGTGTTAAATATGAATTTAGGTAATTTGTGCTGATTAAAAAAATTGAGAATATTATCAGCGAATGCAGTGCCTTCGTTCATGCAGTTAAAACAACTGATGGACTCAATCCAATCCGGTTTTAACGCTGCTACATAACGGGATGCGGTGGCTCCCTGGCTGTGAGCAATCAGGTTTACCCTAGAGGCTCCGGTTAGCGCCAAGATATTCCTAACATCGGCCAAGAGCTCTTCACCCCTTTGGATATTATCTGCAGAGCTGCTTAGGTTCGTTACATAAACCTCGGCACCACCGTTGCGCAGTTCGTCGGTAATACCATACCAATAGTCGATCCCACCCAGAATGTTATCGAACCCAAAAGCACCTGGCACCATGACGATAGGATACTTAGTTTTGCTATAGTTTGAGCTTTGACTTGCCATAGCTGGCGTAGTTAAGAGCATCAGCAGAAGCATAAATCGACTAAACATTTGCACATGATTTAGGGCGGGCATGAGAACCTCCTAGGCACAATGTCTACAGATCAAATTGATACTAATATGTTTAAATTTTTTTTAACTTAATCTAACGATTAAGGAAATTTAATTTTACTAAAGCTAAGTTGCATTGTTTTGACTTGAATGGGGGGATTTGGACTACAGCGGCTTTTTTTGAAAACGAGGTTCTACAGGCCTTTACTCTCTAGAGTTCTTTACATGCAAGGATTACGATAGTTTTGTTTTTTTTGTGAGGAAAAGATAAATTTATTTTTTTGACTAGAGAGAGGATTTGAATAAGAGCGCCGTTAAGGAGCCCTTTATTTTTTTTTGTCGTGAGGGGAAGCCGAAGGAATGATATAGTGCGGTTAATCAATCGCTTGTTTAAGGGTTGTTAGCCCATTTTTTTAGTTTGTGATGTTTTTGCTTTAAACTATTGGCTACGCCCAAGACAGTGTCAACATACACGTTGCTATGATTATACTTATGCACTGCTTTTTGATTTTTCCGATTTATGATGGTTGAACCTTTGCGATACCCATGTCTCGCCAAATAGTGGGCAACAGAATGAATAGCATCGGCGGCGTAAAATAAGTCTGGAGCCTTGGCCCCTTTATACTTCACAGCGTAACTCAAATAACTGGAAGGCAAAAATTGTGACATTCCAAAAGCACCAGCATAACTACCTTTTAGATTAAGAATATCGAGCTGAGACTTTTGTCTTATTTTCAGTAGTGACTGTAATTCCCCTAAGGCCCATTTTGCTTTCCGTTTTGCTCGTTTGAGCTGCCGTGGTAACAGGTCATTCTTTTTGCTCAATTTTGTGGCGTCGATATAAGTAGAAGCAAACACAGAAATCACTGGGTATGAACCTGTGATATTGCCAAATTGAGTTTCCACTAACAAGATTCCTAAAATGGTTTCTTTATCGACTTTATATTTTTCTTCTGCCTTGGTTAATACATGCCTCCACTTGCGGCCGAAGCGAAATGCTTTTAGTAGGGATTGTGAATTAAGAAAATGAGCATATCTGCTGTGAGTAAGCTTCTGCGGACTAGTTACATTTAATTTGATCATGTCGGGGATTTTTTTAACTTTGTAATAGGAAAACAGTCGTTTTTTTCGTGCTTGATCCCATCCTCTGGCTTTGACATCGTTAACTAGGGTTTCAATTTCCTGATCCGTAAAGGGAATTGATTTTATTTTGCTATATGCATAATTAGAGAACCCTGTCCCTAAAAAGAAAGCGATGGATAAAGTAAATAACGGATTAGCCACTCTTTTGCTGTTTAGTTTCATGGAAACTCCATTAATTTAAGCTGTGTCTCAATATTTTGATGATTTGAGGCGGACAAACAATGTCGCATTTCTCTGACATATTTATTTTATCAAACTAGCCGTTGTCGTGGGAATCATTAAATCATTTTGGCAGAGAATAGAGCTAGTTAACTTGGTTATATTGGCGTGCTGGGGGCGTATTGATTTGATTCTTAGATCTAGATTGTGAGCTAGAGGCCAAGTTTTATCCTTAAAATTAAATAATAACAGGGTGTTAGCTCAAATTAGGTTGCCAATAAATTTGTATGGCTATAACTTACTGGGCTATGTTTTTTGTTTACTTGCGTGATTCGAATGTACTGTGATTATTTAAAGTAGTTAGGGCTAACAATGACGGTCGAATCCTCCCTTAAAGACAAGGTTCCGCTGGAAGGTTTTTTGCTTACCGGGGAAGGTGAGGATGTTGCTGACCGTTTCTATCTTCGCTTCTTTGGTAAAGGCCGTCATTGTAACTTTGAAGTGGTGCTTACTGATCAGTTTCCTTTCTTTTATATGGAAGCATCTGGCGTCCCTAATTTACCATTTCCCTTTCGCCTTGAGTCTCAATCGCTCTGTTCTTTTTCGAATGAGCCTGTGACGAAAATCATATTTAGAACTTGGAAGGATACCCGAAGAGCTAGAGATCTGATGCGGCAGCAAGGAATCTCTATCTTTGAATCGGATCTGAAGCCGGCAGAAAAATATCTGATGGAACACCAGATCTATGGCAGGGTGATACTTACTTCGCCTCGCTATGTAAGGCAGCGACCAGGTCTAGAACAGTGGATTGATCCAACCATAGAGCCATGGAATCCATTGCCGGGAGAAGAAGTAACGGACGGCTTTAGTCTCCTATCTATAGATATTGAAACAGGTAAGCAGGGACAACTGTTTTCAATAGCAATGCATTATTGCCCATCAAAGGAATGCAGTAATCTTGGACTAGAAAACAATACTTACCATAACCATAACGCGGTTGTTGATAACAACTCATCCGAGCTAACCAATGCATCCTGTGAATCTCAAAAGGTCCTCATCTTG
>PBRN01000286.1 GCA_002725955.1 Pseudobdellovibrionaceae bacterium | reverse complement strand
AGGTGATACCGGAGCTGCCGGTGCAAAAGGCGATACTGGTGATGCCGGAGCGCAAGGACCTCAAGGTGATGCTGGAGCTGCTGGAGCTGCTGGAGCTAAAGGCGACAAAGGCGATACAGGAGATGCCGGAGCGCAAGGACCTCAAGGTGATACCGGAGCTACCGGAGCGCAAGGTGATAAAGGTGATAAAGGTGATGCCGGAGCTCAAGGCGATACAGGTAATACCGGTGCACAAGGAGCTACTGGACCGCAAGGGCCTAAAGGTGACAACGGTAATACCGGTCAAATAGAAATATATGACTGCAGCTGGACAAGTGAGTTCAACTCCACAGAGCCCATGATGTGTCCATCAGATCGTCCTGTGCAAAGCGGCATTGACTTCAAACAACAGAAAAACAACAAAGCCAAGCTATACTGCTGCAAGATCAGAATTAAGTAATAAGTATCGCCCAAGGAAAAACCCTTATACTTCTAAATAGGGGTACATGTAAGCAAATGCAAACCGAAGAAACCTAGGATGGACTTAAGCAGTTAGCGATACATAGGAAACTGAAATGACGATCATTCTATTCCAAAACGACACCCGTCATACATAAACCCCTTAGAAGAAAAAACGCTGTGACTGCAATAAGAGACAGCTAATTAGAACCCTTGAAACAAGGCCTAACTCCTTGGTATTCAACACCCCCACTTTATGACACAGCACAAAAATATTGCAGTTTCCTAGGTGTAATGATAGCAAAAATCCTGTGTTTTCATTCACCTATTGGAGTCTATTACATGAAATGCATTAAAAAGAGTTTACTGACCATCAGCCTTGGTATCTTTCTAACAACCAATAGCTACAGCGAAGTTCTGATCAACCCGTCGTGGGTTAACAAAACAGGAAAAATAAACTTTGGAGGAAACTTCGTTACCTCTGAAGTAGAATATGAAATTGAAAATCTGTCCCGAGATATTGAAAGAAAAATAGTCGGATTTGAAGCAGGTGTTCCCATCGATGGTAAAACTGATGCCGTATTCCAATTTGGTCTGGTGAACGAAGCCGACTACGAAAATGTTAATGAAGATGGAGATGGCTATATCTTTGGTGCCGGTTTCCGCAGACTACTAGTGAGTCGGGGTACCCTCAATGTCATAGGCTACGGCGTTTTAACGATCAATAAAGAAGAAGTCGATAGTGTTAGCAATGGCATCAAATATAAGTCAGATTTTGATCTAACCGAACTTCAGGGAGGCATCGTTGGTGTGGTGCAGCTAGAGCCACTACTATCCATTTATGGAGGAGGTGAAATCATCCCCTACTCCAACGGTTCAATCAAAATAACCAATACTCCTAAAATAGACTATGAAAGAGAAGATGCTCTGAACTTGCGGATCGGCGCACAATATTTATTGGATGGCTTGATTGGTCTGCGAGGAGAGTTAGCACTTATGAGCGAAGAAACTCTGACCTTCTCCGGTAATTACAGCTTTTAGAGATAGATCTCTAGCCCCCTTCTGGGGCTACTCACCTTTCCCGTAGCCGCTGCATTTAATTCTCTGTACTTATCTCAGTTTCAGCGATGAAACCTTTGTCACGCAACAACTGCATAAGCATCAAGCTTGTTTGGTTATGGTAAGTTTTAGAGTACTTAATAGATGAAGTATAAAACTGAGCTAAGTTATCAATTCCCAGATCCTTGATTTTATTATATATTTCTGGGTATGAACGATAACGATCCCAGCCACTGATTTCCTTCTGCCGGTACGTTTCTAACAAACGTTCACGATCAAATTCACGATAAGTTTCATGATGAACCAAACTTGTAAACGGCAGTCGATTGCGCACCTGAGGGCTTTCATCAGGATAACCGACCACCAAAGAAGTTACTGGATACACATGATCTGGCAATTCCAAAAAACTGGCGATTTCAGTGGCATTTGACAATGTTGTTCCCAAATAACACACTCCCAGCCCTTTTGATTCTGCAGCTAAAGTTAAGCTTTGGGCTACAATCACTGCATCAAAAGCTCCGACCAAAAAACCAAGTAAATCATCGAAACTATCGGCAGCCCCCCGCTCCTTCAACCACAGCCTGGTTCTATGCTGATCACTACAAAAAGTGATTAGAAGCGGCGCTTCCTCGATCATATTCTGATCAGAATGCATCCGGCAAAGAGTGGATTTGCGCTCTGGATCCTGAGTCAAGATGATAGAATATGAATTGAGGTTTCCTGAAGAAGAAGATCCATCAATTGCTGACTTCAAAATTTGGCCCATCAAATCACGCCCTATTGGCTTGGCTTTAAACTTGCGAATCGAACGATGGGTCGACAAAGTCTCACTCACATCCATAATCAAAACTCCTAAAAACGCTGTCCTGCTGATACCAAAATAGCTATCAAGCTAAAACTCATAGCACTAACATCATTAAAATTAAATGCCCAAGAATCCTATCGATTTACTTATCTCAGCTCTTTTCTATCGCTGTGCCGATCATGACATGTTAAAAAATAGGTAGCAACTGGTGGTCTGCTGGAAAATACATAAGGAAGATCTATGAAAAAAATTGCCGTATTTGGCGCCACAGGCGGTACTGGCCAGGAATTGACTAGCCAAGCCCTGGCAGCTGGATATCAACTAAAAGCATTAGTCCGCAACCCCAACCGCATGTCCATCACAGGGGATCAACTACAGCTCACCATTGGTGATGTCTTAGATCAGGACAAAGTTAACAACTGTATTGCAGGCTGTGATGCCGTTATTTGCTCCCTTGGCTCAACCTACAAAGGGCCAAGTGATACAACCAGTGTTGGCACGCAAAATATCATTAAAGCAATGAACAAATACCAGATTAACCGACTTCTGGTTGTTAGCTCTCTTGGGGTCGGAGATAGTAAGGATCAAATATCTACCGCCTTTAAGCTAGTAGCATCCACTATCCTGCGAAAGGTCATGATTGATAAAGAACAACAAGAAAAGATCGTGATGGCATCCAAGCTTAAATGGACAATTATCAGGCCAAGCGGTTTAACGAACGGTCCAAAAACTAATAACTATATAGTTGGAACCGGCAAAGATATTATAGCTAAACGAGTATCCAGAGCTAATGTAGCCGACTTCTTACTAAAGGTTTTGGGTAAAGATCAGTACGTCCAAGAAGCCGTAGCCATCACCTAAAACTTTCACTTGTTAACAGATTATGTGAAAAAACCTCACTATGAAAATCAGAGTCTTGCTGAACAGGATCAAAGACACCAGAACAAGACCCCATCTATTCCTTGTGCAGCAAGCAACCAGAAGGTCCTTGAGGAAGAACATTTGCTAAGGGAACCTTAGCCGTAAAAACTGGATCAATACTAACAATGGGACTGTGGTATGCATCTTCCAACATCTCTGCGATCTTATTCACTCCAAAGCTGTCCCACTGTGTGCACCAATAAGCATCAGCCATCTTCATACTTTGAACCACAGCACTTTGAGGATCTTTCTGATCAAACCATTGTGTGGCCATCGTTTCAGAAAAGCCTAGAGCTTTGATAATTTCAGGTGGATACATACTCCGGTCACCCTCTCTAGTAAAGTATATAACTTTGTCACACCCAACATCTTTCAGCAATTTCACCGGAACAGGATCCACCCAGCCTCCGAGAGAAAGACTCTTTTGATCAGGGAACCATCGCAGGGTCGCCCCCCCCGGTTCAGATGCAGATAGAGTGATTACATTCCGCCAATTCATCCTCCCTAAATTCCGATAAGCCTGCCATTTACTAGAGGTCAACTCACCTATTTCATCTTCTTCGTCGATCGGAGCAGGGGTACGACCGTCTAAAGATGAAGAACGCCAGTACCCTATTTTTAGATCACTTTCGTTAAGGTCCCACTTAGGTTTTTTACCGTTTTGAAAAACAACATTCTGTCGTCGATAATTTTCTAAAACTTCTTCATTATCAATATACCCAGAAACTCCAATGGACGGATAATGAGCTCCAATCTCCTCATCGAGCCGCTGTTTCGGGTTATCAGAAAGAGCAGCAAACCATTTCTCATAGGAGGTGACAAACCTTTCTTGACAATCACTGTTTTCAGACAAAGCGTCCCAAGTTTTACCCAAAGCCTTCTGGGCACAATGATCAACAAAGTCTTTCATAAATACAGCAGCTTCATCATAACCGGCATAGAAATTGCCAAAAAAACCGACATTTCTGACAATCTCTTCGTAGTTCAAAACAGCTCTACGAAAAAATATATCTGATGGAAAAACAGGATCTATCAAAAAATTAATACTGGCTAATGTCTGTTCTTGACGTTTCTGCTGAATATCTTTCGGAGACTCTGTCTCAATCCATTCACGATAAGAGCTATCAATCAATGAAATGATATATTTTGAATCCAGCACCAATTTAATAACAATCCCTAAGACAATAGGTGGAATGCTTTTTAAGCTATCATCAGAGCTATTACCATTGCCCAAGGATAGAGACTTTCCGAAGTTTAACCAATATAATAGTTCCTGCCCAATAGGTTGCCGGCGAATGACCTCTAAAATCCCCGCAGTGGACTTTAGTAACAGGGACATCCGCAAGTTAGCTTCGTCTTTGGTGCAAGTTCGACCTTCGCATCGATTAACAAGAGGGTTTTGTCGTATGCTTTCATAGATAAAGGCGGTGATAGTACCGGAACTACTTCCTGCCATGGTATCTACTGGCCCCCAATGTTCCACATAACCAGCAAGAGCATGAAAGTGAGCCAAAATCCTTTCACCATTGCCTCTCACAGCTGCACAAACTTTGGGTTGTTCGCTATTCAATTCCATTTCTGCAGATAGAATTGGATCAGCTGCGTGAACAAGCTGTGTCGTTGAAATTAAATTAAAGATCGCAAGTCCCAAAACCATTACATGTTTTTTTGACTTCACTTTAATCATCTTTAACCCCAAACATTTTGTGGTGGACAGAGAATTTATACATAAGAAGACAAATATTTATGAGATTATTGCACGCCAATTATTTAAAATATAAAAGATTTTAATGAATTAGCCCATTATATACTTAATCATACATTTTTCTCAATTTTTAAAATAAAGCGATGCCAATTCTGATAAGTTTACTCAATCCATTCCCATTGGATCTGAATAAACGGCCAGAAACGTATCACCAACATAAAATAGATCGAAGACAGTCTGAAAGAGTTAACGTATATGTTTCTGCTAAGGCATGCGATTACCTCGATGAATTAATGGAAATAAGCAGGATCTTACGACTCAAAGGTTATTCACTGACTGCATAAAGTAGATAAAATAGTCTCGTAAGCAGCCCAATAAAATCACAAAAATATTCCATATAGATCAAAGAGACCAGTTGTCCCAAGAAACTCTACTGATATTTTTATGACTTACGGTATATTCATATTTTAAAGCCTTAAAAACTAATGATTCACTACATTTAGTCGATAAATCACACCAATCTAGAACCGCTACGAAACAAACTTAGAGATAATATGATTTATCACAGGTTCAAAGACCATCGAACCGAAATTTTTACTGATTTATCAGTGATTTTTCTGTTAACCATGCGCCAAGTGCACAGTCAGTGTATCTTAGCACTGCCTTATATAGCGCTTATGGGTCTAGCTAGTGGATTTGTATTCTTCAACACCTCGGACTCTCAAATTGGAATGATTGGGGGATCCGGTCTAACCCGAGATAGTTATATCTTAAGTGCTGTTTTTGCCCGAAAAGTGGCTCCAATTGTCGCTGCCTTTAGCTACACTTTTTTTAGTCTAGGCGGTTTTGCTGCCAAAATTGCTAATATGAAGTGTCAGAGGCAAATCGAAAGCCTTGAGATCATGGGTCTGTCTCAAAGAAAATATTTATTGAATCCATACATATATTGTAGTGCAATTTCACTTGTCGCCTTTCATATTACTTTTACCATCAATGTCATCATAGGTTATTGGATCGGCATGAATCTTTTTCATAATCTATCGTTAAATGCCATCCTCGCTAGATGTGCAGAACATGTTATGATCAGCGATTTACCGTTAACCGCTTTTTCCACTTTAGTCTTGGGTTATCTGCTTGGACAAATCGCATGCTTCGATGGAATGCGAGCTGATCAATATCTTTTTCCCATTGAAAGAATCGTACGTCTAACGACTCTAAAATGCTTGGTCGTAGCAGTCGTTGTTAATATTTTGGTCATTACTATTTTAGCTACAGGAAACCTATGGCTACTATGAACGAAAATGAAACAACTAGTATTATATGCAAAGATCTTCCTATTTACGGTCATCACAGTGATCCGGAATGGCGGATCAACTTTACCTTAAAGCCTGGCGAAATAGGTGTACTCCTAGACCAAGATGCTTTTTCGACCGTTATTAAACTCATGCTGGGCTGGGAATTATATGAACATGGCAAACTTACGGTATTTGATGAAAGTTGGCGTCCAAGAATAAAAAGCCAATTACCATTAAGCTTTCATGCTCGCATAGGTCATGGAGGTAGCAACTGGGGACTCCTGAGCCATATGAGCATTAGAGAAAATATTCGTTTACCAACTCTTTTCTATCAGGACCTCGAAATAGATGAACAATATGCTGCAGCTGATCATCAACTACGCAGCTGGTCAATTCCCAATTCCTATTGGGACAGACCTCCTAGTAAAGTAAGTCCGGATATTTACAAAATGAGTTTACTCGCCCGGGCAGTTGTTTGTAGCCCAGATTTAATGTTACTGGAAAACCCAAATTTAAATCTATCCTCGGAACAAACACTAACACTAATTAATTGGTTAGATCACCAAAAGGAATCCGGCAGGAGTATTCTCATCTATACCAGCAACTCAATTTTAGCAGCAGCAATAGGAGATTGGTTTTGTCAGCCTTCAACGGGTAAGTTAACAAAGAATCCCCAAGAAATTTTTGACTCGGTATGGTGTGAGCAAGGGAAAAAGATTCTAGAGAAAAGCCAAAAGGAGCATAACTAAATTGCTAAAAACTCGCATTCTTAATGTTGATATTCTAACCGTGAGTATACTCGCTACTCTTGGATTTATTGTAGCGTCTGGTCTTTTATATGCCGCTCGCCAAAATCGTTGGTTTGAAGGACGAGTCAAATATTACACCGAGATTACAGATGGTACTGATCTTAACATCGGCAGCAATGTAACGATTGCCGGTTTAAGAGCTGGTGAAGTCCTAGACCTAACGCTATTAGAAGACAATAGGATTCGCGTCACTGTTGGTATTGCAACCTCACTCAGCAAAAATGTATCTAAGGATGCAAAAATTATCATAGCCCGTATCAGTTTATTAGGAGAAAAGGTACTTCATCTTT
>PBRN01000239.1 GCA_002725955.1 Pseudobdellovibrionaceae bacterium | reverse complement strand
TTAATACTAAAATATCAATCAACCAATTGGCAGCAAGTACTGCTAAGGTAATAGTTAAGAAAATTCCTTGCATCAACTGAAAATCTTGAGCTTGTACTGCTTGAAATAAAATATATCCCTGTCCAGGGTATGAAAATATTATTTCTGTTAGTATAGTCCCATTTAGAATGAATCCAATCGCCATTCCAAAACTTGTTACTATAGGTAGGATTGCATTCCTTGCAGCGTAGAAAATCATAATTCTTTTTTGCGATAAACCCTTTGACTTAGCAAAAGATATATAATCTGTTGAAATAGTACCCATCATATTATTTCGCATTTGTAGCATCCATCCACCTATTCCCATAAATATCAATGTACTTGCAGGTAATATTGCATGATGTATGCAGCTTTTAATAAATGCCATATTTAATCCAGGGATTAAATTTGAATTATATGCATGTCTTATTGGGAACCATCCCATTTTAAAGCCTAAAAAATATAACAATAACATTGCAGTAAAAAAATAGGGGAATGAGCTAATAAATGAAAATGTAGGTGGCAAAATAGAATCTAACTTTTCTCTAGAGGCACTCACATCTACATCACAAATACTCAGAAACCGACTAACAATTATTCGTTTATCAAAACGGTATTTAGGTACCATGCGTTTAACATAGCGAATCATAAAGTTGATTAATATACGTTTCGTTGTGGGTAAGCAATCAGCTACTTCAGTAACAATCACTTCTTTAAGATGGGGGGCATGTGCGCCTGCGGGGACGGATGCTAGATTTGCCAATGTCAGTAATAACTGTGCCTTTGAATCATTTAGAACATTTTCTATTTCTGTTTTGGTGTAAAGTGGATTTATGTTAATCCCTACCATACCTGCTTTCAGCAAACCAATAATAGCAACCAAATACTGACTCAGATTGGGCAACATAAGGGCAACACAATCACCTCTTTCCAAAAACGGACGATTAATCAAATAAGTCGCAAAACGATCAGACATTTCGTCCACATCATTATAAGTAAGTCCACCTCCCAAGCACTCGATAGCCAACTTATGCCCCGAAAGTTTAACCCGCTCAGCCCACATCTTGATCAGGGTATCATGCTCTCCTATATCCACTTTTGCAGCACGACCAAGAGTCTTCCAGCTTTTTTCCCAAAAGGCTTGAACCTCATCATCACTGAACCTAGAGGACCCAGCTACAATTGCTTCATCTGTGCGAGCGACATCCGAACTCATCTAACCTCCCCGAATCAAAGTTTTAAGAACAGAATATATATTTAATCTAAAGGTGGAATATCAAGCCAATAAAGTTACAAAAAATTGCATTAGCTCTATTATAAATAATAACATGTAGACATCAAATTGTCTGTTCTAGACTGTTCAGCTATACTCACCGTTTATAGGATCCACAGTAATTTCAATCAGTTTTTATTTTATGACCACTTAAATTACCTAAACCATCGTAACAAGCATATTTATATAGATCGTGTAGAGTTGGAAAATTAAAGACAATCGCTATAACTTCAAGTAAGGTTTTTTCACTCTCGACTAAAGTCAAACCAAAGTGAATCAGCTCAGAAGCCAAGTGACCAACAATATGAACTCCAATAATTTTCTTATTTGCACGTTCAAAGATAATCTTGATCATTCCCTCTTCCAAACCCATAATGCGCCCGCGGACCATTTTGCTATGATGAGCTCTACCCACACAATAGTCTATCCCTTTTTTACCAGCATCCTGCTCACTAAGCCCTACCATAGAAACCTCTGGAATAGTATAAATACCGTAAGGAATAGTTTTATGCACGCTATCAAGGTCTTTAGTATTGAAAATGTGTGCAACAGCAACCCGCCCCTGATCCATACTGGTACTCGCAAGAGCTGGAAATCCAATAACATCACCTATAGCATAGATATGGGGAACTGAAGTCTGATACTTTTCGTTAACGGATATAGTTTCACGGGCTCCTAATGCAACTCCGGCCTTATCGCATTTTAATGAACCAGTACTACCGCATCTACCTGCAGCATACAAAAACATATCTACATGAAGGGTTTCACCCGTAGACAAGCTAACATCAATCATCTGATCGTCAAGTTCTGGGATTTGCACCTGCGCCACTTCTGATTCAACAATGATATCAACTCCCGATTTTTCCATTTGCTCAATCAAATTTGCTGATATTTCATCATCAAGGAACCCTAGAATATTACTCTGCTTATTTATCAGAGAGACATGAATACCCAAGTTAGCAAAGATCGTCGCATATTCACACCCGATCACTCCCGCACCAACAATACAGATGGATTTAGGAAAACGCTTGATAGTCAAAATGGAATTGGAATCATGAACCCGCAGAAAATCAAAAGGAATACCGGGTGGATGAAATGGGTAAGAGCCAGTAGCAATGATAATATGATCACTCTGGATCACTTCTTCTTTGACCCCCATAATGCGAATATGATGTTCATCTTCAAATGAAGCTAAACCAGAAAATATAGATACATTATGATGTTTTAGGTTGGTTTTCACTTCATGTTCAACGGCCTCACACACGACCTGTTCTCGATACAAAAATTTCTGAACGGAATTATCTAATTGAGCACTATAGTCGTCTCCAAACAAGCCTTTCGTGTATTTACCCGAATAATAAAGTGAGGTCTCTTTTAATGTTTTGGAGGGTATGGTACCGGTGTTAACCCCTGCACCACCGAATAACTTCTCCTTTTCAATCAAAGCAACTTGATAGCCAAAATAAGCTGCCTTAACTGCAGCTTTTTCTCCTGCTGGACCAGAACCTATCACAACTAGATCAAAACTTTTCATTTGAAAAAACCTCCCTGGTTCAATCACTCAAACTAAATTTTCGGTAATGATATCTGATCCATGAACATCCCAAGCAGAGTCTTTTATTCATGAGACTCCCAGAGACTAAAATGACAGGGCCTAGAAGCATAAAGACTATGCCGCTTTCTTTGGTAAAACTTTATTTTGAAGAGAGGCAAAAAAGTATGAACCACCGCGTTCCATCTTAATCAGAATTTTTCGCGAATCCTTGTAAGATTCTTCAAACTCTGCAACTTTCTTAATACCTTTTTTATCTACGGTTAACATCACGTCACCTCGTTTCAAACCTGCAACCTCAGCAGGCGAGTTACTCAAAATATCGGTAACTAAGAGACCTTTAGGGCTGGTAATGCTATATCGTTTAATCCAGCGTTTATGACGAGACATATCTAGTTCTTCCAACTTCATACCCGCAGTCTTAGGTCGGGCTAATTTCTGATCTTCAGCTTCCCGACTAGCAATGATAATATTTTCCGGCAATCGTGCAAGCACTTCGATAAAGGCACAGCCAAGGAACAGTTCACCTTGGTGCTCCCGAACGTGCCTAATAATTAAAAAACATCTTAAGGAACTTTCTCTTCCCGAATGATTTAAATCTGCTTCGAGAAACAATATTTTCGGATCATTAAGCTTGAATTTCATATTACCAGGAACAGTTAAGGAACAACCACCTTGAGAAATATCATTAAAATTTATGTTTACTAACGGAGAGCCATTAGAAATAGGTCTCTTGCCTGTACCTGAATCTTTATCATGAACTAAATCAGATATCAGATGACTACGCCCCTCCTTCTGAATCAAATGCTCCCGCTGGATCAAAGTCTCGCCTGAGGTAATTTTCTCAATCTCTGGTAACCCCCCCTGCCACACCTTACCAGATCCAGTTAAAGGAACTCTTTTATGAAACCTTGCATCTATCGCTCCTATTTCAATTTTGCCACCCATAATCCTCTTGGTCTGACATTGTGCAAAGATGCTCTCGAAATAGATGATCAAAATATGATTGTTCTGCAATTCTGGGGGAGGCTTAGGGCAGCGGAAAAAATATTTATCATTTTCCTTAGAGAGAGTACCTATCATCAGTGGAGTGCTACTAGAAAGAGCTTTAACTTGCTGAGCGTTACTATCAAAAAGTCTAGCATATCTCTGATCGGTACATAGTTTTTTGAAAGTAATCTGCTGCTGTTTTGGATTCAGTAGATTACTAATCACCTCAGCATTAAGATCTTTTAATTTTTTGAAAGGAGACATAACAAAACCTTCTGGCTAAAGATAATATGTTTTCAATATATCTTCAAATTTAAAACAAAAATGTTCTTGGATCATAACCTAATGTTGGTATCACGACCCTCCCTAGCCAAGGTACCTATCGGCTAGTTAAATCCAAAACTTTCTTGATAAGAATAGAGATAATTTTTACGTTTGAGTAAGAAATAAAGATGCGGTCAAAAAAGTAATTTTATATAATAATTCCAGTTAATTAAGGCGATATTTGCGTTCGCTACCCGACAGTATTTCCCCTTGTTTGGTGACCAAAATTAGAAACTGCAGTTTAAAGACCTTTTCTAGATCACAAGCCAAAAAATAAAAGTCAAAGTTAAGTGCTATCAATCAATTTGTAACAGTATTAAGAAATGCATCACAAAGAACAACAATAACAGGATAAAAAGCTGATAGATAACCGAAAAAAAATATTGCTTTCAGATCATGAGCCAATAGTAGATTACCACTAAATCTGTACCAATATAAAAGATTGTGAAGATTGTAATTAAAGAGAGAAAAATAAACACCGATAGGTATCCCTGGACTTTGAGAAGGTGAAACTATGGCAAAAATTCTTATAGTAGATGACTCAGTCACTACCAGAATCGATCTGAGGAAAACACTTGAAGAAGTGAATCATGACGTAATAGAAGCTGTAGATGGTGAAGATGCTATCAAAGTATACAAACAAAACAAGGATGTAAACTTAGTCATCTGTGACTATCATATGCCTAAGCTTAATGGACTAGGCGCTGTAGAAGGTATATTCTCAGAAGCACCTAATGGACAAGTTCCATGCCTGATCCTTACGACTGAGTCATCCGCCCAACTCAAACAGGAAGGCCGTAAAATTGGGATAAGAGGCTGGATCATCAAGCCTTTCGAAAAAAAGCCTCTCTTAGATGGCGTTCGAATGATTTTGGAAAAAGAAGCTAAAAAAGCACAGGAATAAAAAATGGAAGCTCCTAAATTTGAAGTCAAGGAACTAGAACAAAATTTTTATGAAGACAACTTTGCTTTCATTCAAAAAGTATCATTAGAATGCTTTGAGGAATTTATAAGGCCAGAGTATCAAGTTTCTATCAAAGAAATTCCACAAACAGAAAATTTCGATTTTGATCACTGGGTTTGCTCTATATCAGTTAAACTAGGATGGTGCAATATAGGCCTAAAGTTACATTACCGCTCGGAAGTCGTTCGAGAACTAGTTGCATCCAGAATGAAGATTAACGCCAAAACCATACCAGAAAAATTGATTCAAGACCTAGTTCAAGAATACCTCAACTTGATGATGGGAAAAATAAAAAATAAGTTTGGATCCGATAATACTATAGTGTCATTACCTACAACCAAACCAACCAGTGATCAGGAAGACCCTAGAATTGATATGATTGATCGTAATAATTTGTGCTGGCAAGTGACTTGGCCGGATAATTGTTTTTACTTTGCTTGTCAAATCAATCTGGAAACGTCAATTGAACAAGTGCAGGCTGAACTGCCCGAAGAGACCGAAGTTAATCCTGGAGTATTGGAATTGTTTTGATGAATGTAAATAAGAAAGAATTTATTCCTTATCATGCGAATCTTATGACTCAAGAATCGATCGAGTGCGTTATCTCTTTTGATTTAGAATATAGCGTTATTGGTTGGAACCCGGCAGCTGAAAAAGCTTTTGGTTATTCAGCCTTAGAAGCCATGGGCAAGAACTTACTAGATATTATTAGTGCAGCCAACCAGTTACGAGATGACCATAACTTTTTTCAGGAATTAATTTCAGGCAACAGAAAAAAGCAGGAAGTTGTACTCCGCAAGGATAATTCAGGAAGATGGTTTCCGTCAGCTGCTAAGGGTTTCCCACTTTATGATCATGAGGGCAATATCGTCGGAGCCACCATCTTACTGAGAGAAAAGAGTGCTGAAACTCATTTATCACAGCTTTTGTCAAAAATGGAAGATGTTGGCAAAGTTGTTGGTTGGCAGTATGTGATATTGGATCAATCCATTAACTTTACGGATGGAGCCAGCGGTATCCTCTCCAAAGATAGTGTAAACTGGCACACTTTCTGGGATTTCTGCCAGATATTATCTCCTGCCTATCGTTCAGATTTTCAAGATCAGATCAACGACAGCTTGAAAACAGGTAAACCTGGTAACATAGATGTTACAGCAAAAGGAGACGAAGAAAAGTGGTACCATATTAGTTGGAAAACAGAATCAGTCAGCAATGTGGTCGTGCGGGTTTATGGTATTATCAGGGATATTTCACAAGAAAAAAGAAGCGAAAACACCATTGCCAGTCAGGAAGTAGAACTGGTATCACGCAGTCGTTTAGCTGCAGTAGGACAATTAGCAGCCGGAGTGGCTCATGAAATAAATAACCCCTTAGCAATTGTCGTCGTAAATATGAGAATCCTTCAAGGTAGGGCTAAACAAAATACTCTTAAGAGCAAAGATATTCGCAGAATATTGCCAATGATGGAGAACGGTGTCAAAAGGGTATCAAATATCGTAGCAGGGCTGCTCCATTTTTCACGGAATGAGAGTTTTTCTTTAATGAGCCCAATTAATATCTATCAGATCATTGAAGAAACAATTTTTCTGTTTAACGGGGATTTTAAGAAAGAAAAAATAGAAATCGACTTCAGCGAGATGAACTCCGAATCAATTGTCCTAGGTAAAGCAATCGATCTCAAACATATCATGCTTAGTTTAATCAAAAATGCTGAAGAGTTCCTTATCCGGGAAAACGTTGAGTCGCCAAAAATAAAAATAGAATCTCAACTCAACGCCAATGGCTATCTATCATTAATGATCTCAAACAACGGTCCTAAAATAACCCAAGAAATTAGCGAAAAAGTATTTCAGCCTTTTTTTACAACTAAAGAAGTTGGTGCGGGCACAGGACTAGGGATGAGTGTCAGCTACGCTATGATGCAAGAACACAATGGTAATATGTATGTCGATATGAACAAAAACTATACTACCTTTGTTCTGGAATTCCCCCCCTTACTCGCAGAACCAAACACCTTAAAAGAAGTAGCCAAAACCATCAAAACCGGCGCCTAACAGATTAATCCAACTTATGACTTCCATTTAATATTACAACCAATACTGGCCTTTTGTTCGGCTATGGGCGGTTGATCAGCTAGAACAGTATCTAAGGCTCCACGTAAGTCCTTACCAGTCACAGGAATTTCGTTGGAGGGACGTGAGTCATCGAGCTGACCGCGGTAGGCAAGTTTGCCTTCTTTGTTATACA
>PBRN01000285.1 GCA_002725955.1 Pseudobdellovibrionaceae bacterium | reverse complement strand
CTGGTTTGCCATAGGGTACCGCCATCGGCGCCACCACCTGACGAACGGCCACTGGCACTTTTTTATTCTTACCACGATAAGAATAAGTCACACGCAGGTCAACCAACCATCCTTCTCCCTGAGGATGACCTGGCTTCACCCAGGTATCAATAAAGACGGAAATTTTCTTACTGCCAGCCAAAACCGGCAACAGATCTGAAATATCGAGGTTATGGGTAGACCCTACCCCATATGGAGTCATAAAGCGCATTAATTCAATCGTAACCGGATCTCCATCATGGACACCCTGCAGAGTAATCTGTCCCTTACGATCCCAGTAATCACAATCTTTCATCCCAGCTGAATTCAAGGGACAGGATAAATTCAAATTAATAAAAGCAGTATCGTAACGGCCATCGAATACAGGTAGATTTACCTGCTTTGATTTAATACGCCCTCCACCTTTACCTGCATATATATGAGTTTTGTCGAAAATCTTCACCTGTTTTTCATCAGACACAGCCTCATTAAAAAGCAGACTATCTTCACCAGCAGGACCGCACCCCACCCAAAAAAAACTAGCAAATATCAAAGTTATAAATACCGCTCTCATTCACACATCTCCTATCAAAAAACTTTTTCCAAGTTCTTGATCCTTAATGCAAAGGAGAAGCCATAATTAATCATCTGTAATTATTACATTCTTTAAGATGTCTACTGTTTAGATAATTTACATCATAAATAAATTGATCTCTTTGTTAAGGAATGCTGCCTGCGGCTTACGGTGCCATCACAAGTAGCATTTATATCCTATGAGCAAAGCCGACATTAATCTTTAGTTTGAAAAGGAGGGTTACATCACTTTGAAAAAAACAGCCCAAGAAAAAAACAGCAATCATACTGTCAGCTCTCAACGTTTGAACCATCAAGATAATCGAGGCAGAACAGCACTTCATCGGGCAGCCTCCAAGGGACAAGTAAACAAAATTAAACATCTCATAAGGCTGGGCGCTGAGCCCAATCTTGCTGCCAATGATGGTACTACACCCCTCCATTTAGCAGCTATTCATCAACATCATGCCATCACGGAAATATTAATCTTATCAGGTTCCGACCTGGATCATCAGGATATCTATGGTCGCCCTCCTTTACTTAAAGCAGTGATGGAAGGCCATGACTGCATAAGCGATATGCTGATGGCTTACGGCGCTAGTATTCATCAGCAAGATCAGCTGGGAAATACAGCGTTACACTATTCGGTATTGAGAGGAAATAATATCATCATTAAAAATCTGTTAATGGCGGGAGCTAATCCCTTAAAAGAGAACAATAAAGGTTTTACACCATTACATCTTGCTGCCAAGGAAGGGTTGCTACAGACTATAAAAACACTACTAAAGCAAGGCTTAAAAACTCAAGCTAAATCCATAACCGGCCGTTGCCCTCTCCATTTAGCAATCAAATCGCCATTATCTCTTGTCTAGAGCAATTCATTTGACTCTCTTAATATCAGGCAGCTGCCTCGTTATCTTCTACACATTCACAAATGTTGCCACTTTGCATTTCTCGCCACTGGATCGAATTTGATGCCAGAGATTTAAAGTCACGTGTGTTTAAGAGAAAAATACGATAACACTTACTGCAGACTCGATTCTTTAAATGTTTATTGCGGTAAATGAAAGTCGATGGCTTTTGATTTATTCTTCTGCTATCAGCCCAGAGTAAAGGAGGAGTTATCAATCCAAGATTTTTTAAGATGGGATCATATTGTTGATGTTTCTCAGCCAAAAAATATAGCAGTTCACCATCCGCACCAAAGGTATCTTTGTTACTAAATGCTTTAAAAACAGCCTCAATCTCAGCCTGCTGTCCACCAAGAAAAGATTCATAGGAAAGAATAGCATAGCTCAAGGCCAAACACTTTAAATCCCTCTGATAAAAATCTGACTTGTTCAACTGTAAAATAATTTGATTCTGAAATTCATCAGCACTGTAAAAAGATGGGTAGGTCCGCAACAGCGCTCTAATGCTATCTGCCAAATCCATATATCTGAGACCATCCATTATAATTTCTTCAGGCAGTCTTTCACTGCAACCAAAACCAGTACCACGAGCCGTCCGAAGGTAAGTGCCAATACTGTTTAGCTCTTCGATCAGTTCATCCTTACTCCCCAAGATAGTTCTCCTGTGTAGAATACCGTTAGCAGCAAAGAACTATACGGTTCACTGACCGGGAATATTGAGCCATCGTTCATTAATTGACTTTTCTATTTATTATTAGATGTTTAGGCCAATTAAATATGGACTAATTGTGAGCAGAACTAAGAGAGCTTGGCCACCGGGATCCCGAACCATCCTCAGACCTCCTGCACCTTCCAACGCACCTCCATACCGGCGTAAAATGGCACAATTTTATTTTGATCGGGAAGGGTAATCTCTGTCGGAACATGCCAGCTTTCCCTAACCAACTTCACTTTCTCTTGGTTAAGTTCCAAACCATAAAATCGCGGCCCATGCTCCGAAGCAAAACCTTCCAAATAATCCAACGCCCCAAGGTCTTCAAAAATCTGGGCATATAACTCCAAAGCACTCCATGCGCTGTAACACCCAGCACAACCGCACGCACTTTCTTTTTTGCCGCGTTCATGGGGAGCAGAATCGGTTCCCAGAAAAATTTTAGGAGTTCCCTTGGCCACAGCTTCCCGCAGTGCAAGCTGATGAGTATTCCTCTTAAGCACTGGTAGACAATAGTTATGGGGGCGAATCCCACCCACTAATAAATCATTGCGATTATAAAGAAGATGCTGCGGGGTCACAGTTGCAGCCACACGATCAGATGCTCCCAAGACAAATTGGGCTGCCTCAGCGGTGGTGATATGTTCCAACACAATTTTTAGGCTAGGGTTCCTCTCCACAATACCAATCAATCGCCTCTCAATGAAAACTTTCTCCCGATCAAAAATATCAATATCAGGATCAGTTACCTCACCATGAATCAACAACAGCATGCCATGATGTGCCATTGCCTCAAAAACCGGCTGCATCTGATCGAGGTTGTGAACTGCCGATGCCGAATTGGTAGTCGCACCAGCAGGGTATAACTTGGCGGCTACCACACCAGCCTTGCTGGCATCAGCAATGATCGCCGGGCTGGTATCATCCGTGAGGTAGATCGTCATCAAGGGAGTGAATGCTGAACCTTTTGGTATTGCGGCCTCAATTCTCTGCCGGTATGACTCAGCCAAGGACCCGGTGGTGACCGGAGGGATCAGGTTAGGCATCACAATGGCTCGGCTGAAACAGCGAGACGTTGCTGGAACAGTTTCTTGGAGCATGAAGCCATCACGAAAGTGCAAGTGCCAGTCATCTGGCTTTCTAATCGTCAACGTATCCATCTTAGCCCTCTCAGTGCTGGGCCTCCCTATACGGTGGCTGTATCAACCGCACAGAATCTAGCCAGTTTATCCAAAGCAGTCCTACCCTATCAACCACCTCCGGATTGGAGATACCAAACAGATAAAGGGAAGTCTATGAAATTTCTAAGAGAAAAAGCTAGCATGAATATTCATGTTTCGCTTAAGCTAAACCATAGCCGCCGGGTAAGGTTGGATGACCCTGCCGGTTTTTTGGTCCTGGTTGAAACACCATAAGCAACCTCAAAACCTACAATACAGCGGCTACCATGTTCTGTTAACCTAAAAGCTCTCGCTCTTTGCCAAAGGATTTCATCATGACCACCTCCATCATTGAAACCCTTTCCACTCTAGACCTCTTCGTTTTCTTCCTCGTCCTTTTCATCACTATCGGCGTGATTTATGGCGGGCATCGCAAGAGAAAAGCGGAAACACCCAACAACCAACGAAAGTCATCTCTAGAGGTTCTTCTCGATGGCAGGCGTTTAACCCTGCCGCTGTTCATTGCCACTCTGGTTTCCACATGGTACGGCGGTATCTTCGGCGTCACCCAAATGGCGTACGAATACGGTATTTATAATTTTATCACCCAGGGAGTATTCTGGTATGTGAGCTATCTGATCTTGGCTTTTTTCATGGCACACAAGTTGAGAAGCTCTTCGGCCCAGACTCTGCCGGAACTAGCAGGTCAACTATTTGGCCCGAAATCCGCAAAAGTTGCTTCTGTATTCAATCTACTAAACGTGCTCCCTATCGCCTATGCAATGAGCATTGGTCTGCTGATTGACACCATCTTTGGGATCGGCATTGTGCCGGCAACCCTAAGTGGAACCGGCGTGGTTATCCTCTATTCCATGCTCGGAGGCTTCCGGGCTATTGTCTTATCAGACCTTGTCCAATTTTTCGTGATGGTATCCTCTGTCGTGATGGTGTTTGTTTTGTCCATCACCACCTATGGGGGACTCGGTTTTTTACAAGCAAACCTGCCGGAAGCCCATTTCAGCATCACCGGCGGGCACTCGGTTGCAACCCTGCTGGTGTGGGGGTTCATTGCCCTGTCCACTCTGGTTGATCCCAACTTTTACCAACGGGTGTTCGCCGCCAGTTCCGCCGCCACAGCAAAAAAAGGAATCATCATTTCCACACTTATCTGGTGTTTATTCGATATTTGCACCACTGGTGGTGCTATGTATGCTGCGGCTACTCTCAAAGGGGCTGATTCTGCTCAAGCCTATCTTATCTATGCCATGGAATTGCTACCCCACGGTTTGAGGGGATTTTTCCTTGCAGGCATCCTTGCGACAATCCTGTCCACCCTGGATTCTTATCTCTTCATTGCTTCAACGACAGTGGTTTATGATCTGCTCAAAAAGAAGCAGAGTTTACTGCTATCTCACCACATCAGCACCGCAGTCATTGGACTGACTGCAGCCTTTGCGTCGTTTTATTTCTCAGGAGGTATCAAAGATGTCTGGAAAACACTGGGGAGCTATTCAGCCGGCTGCCTGTTGTTACCAATGGTAATCGGCTTATTGACCCCCATCAAAATAAAAGATCACCAATTTGTAGCTGCCGCTGTCACCGGCGCTATAGCCATTACTATCTGGCGTTGGTTACCTCGGGAAGGCCTACTAGCTAATATCGACGACCTTTATCTTGGCATAAGTTCAACCGGACTCATAATCCTAGCATCATGGTATAGCAACCGCCGCACCAGCCCTCAATGACTCCAACTGGATACATCCGCATCATGAGGTTAATGTAATCACATTAACCTCCTTAATCAGTTCATACTAGCTATAACATGATGATATTTTAATACCCCCATAATTCCCTGTAATAAAGACTAAAACAAGAAGATATCAAGCTCCACACCTAATAGCCCGATCAAAAATATGACCCGTTAGATATTTGCAATAGAGCTCTATGATAAAACTATCACAAAAATTAGCATTGACGATCCCGCTACTGATTGCAGGCTGCGACGATCCTGCAGTCCTGATTGATAATTCAGAAAGATCTATTAGTATTGATCAGCCTGGTGATAGTGAGGCAGCTATTGAACCTGCTAATATCACTGGAGCTTACCTAACCGGAACAACCTATGAGGAAAATAATCGTTTCCACATAAAAATTAGCCTAAAAGATACTACCACCAAGCAAAACTATGTTCCTAAACCGGGAGAATCTTTGCGATGGGGTTCCAAAGGACCGTTGGCACCATCTACCCAACCCACAGGCTCTCCCAGTGTCTATGTCCTGGCATTTGCCGGCAGCACTCAGGAAGTAGGGGCACAAGCGTTACAGACCCAGATTATACTCGAAGTCAAGAATGCTGATGGCACAATTTCCCGCAATGAAAGTTCGGCCTTCGACATCCTGCTACCAGTTGTTCCAAGTCTTGATGCTTTGACTTTTTCAAACCCAAATCCCGGCGATATTCTTGCCTTAAATAACCCAACTATAGCGTGGACCGGATTAGACAAACAGACAGGTATTACCTATAATCTTAGCCTCCATTCTGAAGTTGGCTGTAACAGCCGAATACAAAAATTTGCTGGCGTCTCCACATTCAGTTATGCATTACCAGCTTTGTCCGATGGGAATTACTTTGCCTGTATCACCGCCACTGATTTATTAGAGAATCAGGCCACTCCCCAAGAAGTTGCTTTCATGATAGATACAAAGCCACCGGCTGATGCCAGCCTGATAGGACCTGGCATAACCGCCAATACAAACCCGAATATTTCATGGATATTGGCAACAGATGCTACGACTGTCACCTATGACTTATCTATCGACAGCGATGCAAACTGTAACAACCCCATGATGGAATATCCCAATGCACAAAATGGTTTCCAAACCTTAGGAAACCTAGCAGATGGTAATTATTTTGCCTGCCTGCGTCTCAGAGATGCCGCTAATAATGAAGCGAACGCCGAACCGGTGGCTTTTACCATCGACAGTCAGGCGCCTATGGTATTTCAAGTAACTGTACCCGCTGATGGAACGACAACCCAGAATGAAACCCCTCAGGTAATCTGGGATCTGGATCAGGATGCCAGCAGCTATCGATTAACTTTGGACACAGAATCAGGTTGTCCGACTCCCGTTCAGGAATACAACACGGCTATCAGTCCGCTAACCTTAAATACCATTGACGATGCTGAATACTTTCTATGTTTAACTGCAGTTGATGAGGCCGGAAATGAAACCACGAAAGAGACCAGATTTACCAAAATCTCTGGTCCTGATTGCTCTAACCTTGTAGGTGGTACCTGGGTTGAAGTCCCAGGTGACCCCAATTATCATGCAAAAGACTTCTGTGTGATGAAGTACGAAGCTAAAAACGTTGGCGGGATTCCAACTTCTCAAATCTCATCGGCACCGTGGTCTATGATAAATCAAAACTCTGACAGTGCAGAATGCGCTTCCCTAGGAAACGGCTACCAGCTTATCTCTAACGCTCAATGGATGGCTATTGGAACCAATATAGCGACTCAAAGCAACAACTGGTCCGATGGAACAGTCGGTGCTGGCTCTCTCAACATCGGTAGGGTCAGTGGTGGACTAACTGGCCTGGAAGCATCCGGTGATAATGATGCCTGTCATGGCAGTGAGATATCATGCACCTCAACTACCAACTGGAACAACAGTCGTAGAACTCACACTCTATCGAATGGCGAAGCTATCTGGGATTTAGGCAGTAATGCTATTGAATTGACATCTAAAACCATTGACTACCAAAACATACCACATAGAAATGATGAAATCCGACAGTATAGAAATTTTATGGGTAATGAGTTTTTAACCAAAACAGAACTAATACCCCAGGTAGCCATCGACAACTCTTGGGGCAGACAACAGAGGGTTGGTATTTACATGACTATAGTCCAAGAAGATGAACCCGATGAAGAACAAGCAGGAGTTCACACCCTCTACCGTGGCGGTTTTAGAGATGATGTGGATGTGTTCTCCGGTATTTTCTCTGCTCTTGTGGCTCAGCCTAATTCCGAACTGCTGTTTATTGCGTCTGGTTTCCGCTGCAGCTACACAAACCCCTGACTCCCCCCTCCGAAACTGGTATCAAACTCATCGCTTCCGACTTACCGATCATCATAGTTCTATGTTCACGACATTGTGTGCGTCTTGACCTAAGCATTATTCTCAGGACTGTCTTCCTCTGGTGGAGCAGACATTTTTTTCAACACCGACCTTATTTTTAGTGAAGTCCTCAGAAATATATAGGCCGACATAAACATTAATATCTGATGATAATTGTGTTCTAGCTGTTGTTTCGCAATTTGAGTCAGATAGATATCGTATAATGCCACAATAACAAGGATACTGCCGGCCACCATTCTCATCGCTTTTAATGTTTCAATATTCACGCTTCAACCTAATCAAGTTATAGGGGATTAAACAACTCGCCACATTCGTGTTCAATTTCTTATCATAATGGGGGTTCATGTCAGCCTAAACTTGCTAACCCTTCTAAAATACAGTTAATTAACTAGAATACTGCCGACCCAGGCACCAACCAGTCAAACCTTGTTCTCTGGAAAACCACAAAATAAAACAATCACAGAGTCCTTAATTTTTAGACAGCCAGAGAAGTTCAGTGTCACCGCATGTGGCCTCGATCCATTTCCGGAAGGCTGCTATAAATGTGTAAACACCTCCTCCATCGCAGGTATAGCTACCTCTAGAGGTACTCCCAATCAGGACAAGCTGACCCTGGTCATCTTGCAGGAAAGCCGGACCGCCACTGTCACCGTGACAAGTATCCGGCAAACCAGATCCTCCAGCAAAAAACTCGGTATCGGTATGGCTCGCTATTTTTTCAATGAATTTCTTTCTCACCGGTAAGTCGTTTTTTATAATGTTTCGGTATGAAGCTACCGTTCTAATGGGTTTAAAGTATGTTTCCGCCCTAATCAATGGTGTTTGGCTCGTTGGGATCTGCCAGGGTGAATTCTTGCCGAAGCCCATAATGATTAGAGGAAAGCTATCTTTAATAAGACTCTGATAAACCTTCTTACCTGCTATTTTTGTCGGCACTACATCGGAAATACCCCTGTCTAAAGTCCATATGGCAAGATCTGCGGCATTATTGGTTTCGATATATTTATATTTTTTGGTTTTCATTTTTTCTGGATCAAAATCCGGATGAATCGCAATCTCTGACACCGATAATTTCTGACTGGATTGTGCATTGGGAAAACTGTCCCCAGCTACCACCCACCTTTCTTTTGGTAAATATGGTTTACCTAATTTACTTTGGGAACAATGGGCAGCAGTTAACACATGTTTGCTGCTGATTAAAACTCCAGTGCAATAACTAAAGTAACCGGAAATTTCATCTTTCCTTATGATCGATACTGTGGGGGTATCATTTACCAGCAGGGGCTTTCCCATAGTGACATCTAGTTTGGAACCTTCATCCCCACAACCAATCAACAATGAAACCAGAACAAGATACAAATGTGAGACTTTTTGATTCAACATACTTCCCTCATGTGCGCAGATACCATCGCAGATTTATAGCAGAAAAAATCAAAACCCACAAGAATACAAAGGGTTAGAAGACACCCAACCAGGTCAGAGTGGGACGCATCACCCGTACCTATTTGACTTGAAGTCTAATCTCACAGCCCCAAAAGGAGCGGGGGAATAATACCACCTATAGCTTCTTATAGTTATGAATAAGGGATACTGACTGGAAAATGAAACAGGGGGATTTGGCTTGATGATTTTAATCAGCATAAGACCTAACCCTACAGATAGGATCAGGTCTTATAAAGTTTGTATCTTATTATTTTTCTACTGCAATCACTTTTGAAAATGAAACCTTTTTAATCAACTCAGGGTAATTGTG
>PBRN01000284.1 GCA_002725955.1 Pseudobdellovibrionaceae bacterium | reverse complement strand
GCTCGTCATTTCGTAACAAAAGAATAACACATCAAAAACAAACCATAAGATTTTGTATTTATTGAATATTTAAAATAATCTCAATTTACTTAAAACCTTTGTCGACGAGTAAAATGGGGAGGATTGAGAGCATCGGAGGTTTTCATGGCGAGAACAAAAAACGTAAAGCTTATCCGCACCATTGGGCTTACGATTAACTTTGGTTTGACCTTAGCAGCCATAGTTGGCTTATACCTTGAGGGCGTGTCTTGGTTTGCATTCGGCTTCTGGGCTGTAGCTGCATATTTTTGCATGCTAACTCATGAAACATTTTATCATCGTTACTTTTCTCATAAAAGCTTTAAAACAGGTCGCAAAACCCAATTCGTGATGGGTCTTCTGGCTGAACTAGCTCCAGTTAGGGGACCGGTTTTCTGGGCAGCTCTTCACCGCGATCACCATCGTTATACTGACAAAGAGCGGGATCCTCATTCACCGAGCAGCGGGATTTGGAATAGTTATATGGGCTGGGTCTACCAAGAGGAAAACATTGCTCATAACTATAAAAATTGCGCTGATCTTACTCGTTACCCAGAGCTTTTGGTGATCGATCGCTTATTCTGGCTGCCGATGGTACTCAGCTTTATTGCCATTTATTGGTTAGGAGCTTACCTAGCCACTGCAGCACCTGCCCTAGGGACTTCAGGTTTTCAGCTGTTGGTTTGGGGTGGATTTTTACGTGTCCTTTATGTGGTTCATATCTTTGCCATGTTAAACCTACTTTCTCATTTAAGCGTTATCCTACCTAAATATAAGCAGGGCTATCGCAACTTTGATTCTCCTGATTCAAGCCGCAATCTGTGGTGGCTTGCGATCTTTGGAGCAGGCGTGGGATGGCACAATAACCACCATCGATATGGAGTTTATGCCACTTCCAAAGTGATGTGGTGGGAGATTGATACGACCGCATGGGTTATTTACCTGCTAGAAAAAATGGGCTTAATTTGGGCCGTGAAATGGCCACCTCCTAAACATATTGAAGAAGCGAAAGCAGAGCGGAAAAGGCAAAAAGAATTAAGACAACTGCAAAGACGAGCCAGAAAAAACAACGTCAAGGATGAAATCGAAGCACCCTTAGGTGGAAGCAATAAAGAGGCTGCATAATGTTCCGCAGCCCACTCCAACTTAGTTAACCGCCAGCAAGATACTTCAAATTACGAGTTAAGCTTATACAGATCGCCACTATTATGGCGATCTGCTGCAGCCCTATGGGGATTAATATACCAATATCTGAAACTATTGGATTAATAAAACTCAATGAGACCTGCTGCGCCTTGCCCACCACCAACACACATGGTCACGACGC
The DNA here is from genome assembly GCA_002725955.1 of Pseudobdellovibrionaceae bacterium. GTDB lineage: Bacteria > Bdellovibrionota_B > Oligoflexia > Oligoflexales > Oligoflexaceae. Next base: position 6,557 of record PBRN01000284.1, on the reverse strand, counting down.
CCCATTTAGCCTGACGACGTCGGCCTTCAAGCAGAATATGACCGGCACAACGAGCTCCTGTCATACCAAAAGGATGCCCTATTGCAATCGACCCACCATTCACGTTGAACTTCTCAGGATCAATATCAAGAGTATCTCGACAATATAAGCACTGACTAGCAAACGCCTCGTTTAGTTCCCACAAATCAATGTCATCAACTTTCAAGTCATGCCGATCTAATAAACGTGGAATAGCATATACGGGACCTATACCCATTTCATCCGGCTCACAACCAGCAGTAGCAAAACCACGAAAAGCCCCCAAAGGCTGAAGCCCCTTTTTCTCTGCTGCTTTTGCCTCCATAAGAACTAGAGCCGCTGCACCATCGGAAAGCTGAGAAGCATTCCCCGCTGTAATAAAATGCCCTTCTCCCCTTACCGGCTTGAGCTTAGCTAGGCCTTCCATAGTCGTATTCGGACGGTTACACTCATCTTTATCGACAGTATAGGAAACCTGTGAAACCTGCTCTGTCTCCTTATTTTTCACCAACATCGTCGTTTCCATCGGGACTATTTCGTCAGCAAAAAGATTCTTGGATTGAGCTGCTGCAATCCGCTGCTGACTTCGCAAGGCATATTGATCCTGATATTCACGACTAATTTCATAACGCTTAGCAACAACATCAGCTGTTTCTATCATAGGCATCATCAAACCTGGATAATGTTCCATCAACAGATGATCTTCACTGTGAGGAAATTCACCACTGGGATTCAACAAGGAAATCGATTCAACCCCGCCGGCAACAGTAACATCAACGCCCTCATTAAGAATTCGACCTGCCGCTACGGCGATGGCATTAAGTCCGGAAGAGCAATGCCGGCTAATGGTAGCGCCGCCAGTCGAAACTGGGCAACCTGCTTTTAAAGCAGCCAAACGACCAACATTATTTCCTGTGGACCCTTGGGGGGTGCCACATCCCATCAGAACATCTTCGACTTCAGCTGGATCTATACCGGCGCGATCTATCGCATGTTTCACCACATGTCCGGCCATAGAAACTCCTGGGGTCATATTGAACCCCCCTCGCATCGACTTAGCCAATCCAGTTCTTGCCGTAGATACAATAACCACTTCGCGCATACTTACCACCCTCCTCAATCACAGTCATTTATTCTTCGAATCCATTAGACTGAGTTTTAGATTATACAAAATAAATGGGATATTCCAGTCAGTCCAATGAGTCATTTCTAAACTCATAAATAAGCCACTAACCGGCACACCATTTCTGTTATGAGAGGGTTAAATGTTCGCCCTAATAGTAAACCCTATTTTTCAGGCGATTCGTCATCAACCACCGCAGTTAAGATTGGGTGGCCCTTCAATGTCATAGGCGTAATATCAATAAACATCAGGACCAATCCTTTTTCATTTGTCTCAGACAAATGAAATGGGCAGACGCGAAAGTCATATATGATTCCTTCTATACTTTCGACTACCTTAGAATCTGAGCGACCTGTATCCTTTGATCTATCTAAACAAGACTGGAACGATCTTATCTCTTTTAGCTTAGGCTGGAAGTCGTTTAATCGACGTCCGCTATCTTCTTCAATCAGAGAAAAAAGCTCTGCTGATCTCTCGCTAAATTTGAGAATCCGACCTTCTTGATCTAGGAATATGATAGGGATATCTAAACCAAGCATTAGCTGATTCAACTTGACATTACTTATCTTCAACTCTTCAATTTTTTCACTAAGAATGACATTGGTACTAGCCAACTCTTCATTTGAGCACCTCAATTCCTCTGAGGTGGTCTTCAACTCTTCATTAGTACACTGCAACTCTTCATTAGAACTATGAAGCTCTGCATTGATATCTTTTAATCGATCGCTAACCAGATCTGTTGCATTAGACTGCTGATAAAACTGATGGGAACAATCCGTTAAGTGTTTTTCTAAAGCATTAATTGCTGTCAACATACCATAGGCAGTGTTGTTATCAATCAGCTCTTGCTCGCTAACATTCATCCCTCGGTCTGTGGCATTCGACCTAATCAGATTTTTTAACCGGAAAACCAATTGACTTATAGACTGCTTTTCTTTGCTACGACTAAGCCTAAAAGCAGCAATAGTGACAGCAAGTACTGCTATCAGGTTCAGCCCAAAACCATTTAATAAAACGCTACTGCTATGATCAACCCCACCAGGCATAGGGAGATTTTGACTCATAGTGATTAAAATTGCTGCAACCAAACTAATAGTCAGTAACACCCATTCTCGCCTAACAAACTCAAATATATTCGACATCCACAAGTCCCGTTGATAACTAACTCTACCTTCTCTAAACTTAGTCGATGTTGGACCATTTTCATAGAGATTTTCAATCATTATCTCGTCTGAGATCAAACATAGTCATTCAATATATTTCAACAGTTGAAACTGGGTTTGTAACTTGATCTAAACAGACCATGCAGCACGACAGACAATCTCAATATCATAATATTATCAGTATATTACAGAAAAAACACTACCTGTGGACCCTTGCTGATATCTCGTTAATAAAATAAGGGGTGCAGCAAATTGGAATAACCTACAAGTCAATAAGACAGGTCTTTGCCGATTTCTTGCTGGAGCAAGAATGAAAGTTAAAGCAAAAAATAGAATGACCGTCTGACAATAGTGTCGCCAATTATAACTGCGAGAATGGATCATAAAACGGAAGAGAGTTTATAGATTTATAAAGTATGGTATTTTACAATAAAATTTATCATAATCAGAATTCAGTTTTTCAATAAATAATATGGTTGTATCATGAATGTATCTGAGACTAATGCAAAAGAAAACTTATCTATTGCCGTAATAGATGCCTCCAATAAAGCCCTTCCCTCTCTGCAAAAAGTTTTTTCTAGATTAAGTTCTCCATTTTCAATCGCAATAGTTCTGGTTCTGGAAGAAAAAAATCCAACGACAAAGATCGAAAGCTTTTGCGATAGAAAAATAACAGCAGCAAAGCCGGGGCTCAAAATAGAGAAAAATCATATATATCTATGTTGTTCTAATGATACTTGGATCATTAAAAACCGTTATTTTCAGAAACATAATGACCAATCATTCGAACCAAGATTGAACCGAGCTGACCATACCATGAGCAGCTTAGCTGAAGATATAGATACTTTCAGTATAGGTATCAAGCTTGGTGGAAGTAAATTAAAAAGCTCTTATGGCTTACAAAGCATTAAACAGGCGGGCGGATTAACCATTTGCGAAGAAAAGGTCGATTGTGATCCAGACTTTGAAATGATTACCCAAGTTGCAGAATGGTCTCTTACAAGTGAAAAAATCTTTCCTCATATAGAAACCTATTTAGCACAAATCGACAGTCATGAATTGTCACAAGGCAACGTCATCCAGAATAACATATTTCAAAAAATATTCTCTATGCTTGCTGATGTAGAGGGGATAGAGTTTAACAAATACAGACCGACAACCGTGCTGCGACGTATTGAAAAAAGAATGGCTCTTCATAAAATTATTGCGATTAAGGATTACTTCCATTTATTAAAATCCGATGCTGATGAAGTTCATGAACTGCATGCCAGCCTATTAATTGGTGTCACTCAATTTTTTAGAGATGCTAATCACTATGAAAAGATGATTAACACAGCCCTAGTTGACCTGATCAATAAAGCAACTGCAGAACCTATTAGAATTTGGGTAGCCGGTTGTTCCACCGGAGAAGAAGCATACTCAATGGCTATGGCAGTAGAAAAAAAAATGGGAGAATTGAACCGTCGAGTCGATTACAAGATATTTGCAACTGATATGGACAAAGAAGCACTAAAAGTTGCTAGCACAGGTTGTTACTCCCAAGCAGCAATAAAACAACTTCCTGAAAATTATCTCGACCATTTTTTTATTAAGAGAGGCAAACGCTATGAAATTAATAGAAGTATTCGATCCCACATCATGTTCTCTACTCATAACTTGATAAGAGATGCACCTTTTTCTCGGGTAGACTTTGTTTCATGCCGTAATGTACTCATTTATTTTGAACCCATGATACAGAATCGGGTCCTGGCAAACCTTCATTTTTCTTTAAAAAAAGGAGGTTACCTCTTTCTAGGACCATGTGAAAGCATTTCTGGTTTCGCCGTTGACGTCGAGGTCATCGATACCGTAGCAAAGGTATTTCGTAAAAAGAATGAAAGTATTTATCTGTCTGGGCATGAAGCTACCACGTCATTACTCAATACTTGGGGTAATGCAAATCCTCCAGAATTGATACAAACTGAACATCAGTCGGGTGATCATCTAGACTTCGCTATTCACTGGGTATCGAATAAACTTTGTAATGAATATATTCCAGCCAGTATATTGATAAATGAAAATTTGAAAATTATTAAAACTTACAACCCAATTACCCGTTTTTTGTCAAAATATAATCTTGATGATGAATACACCATTAGTGAACAAGATGGGGAAGTTCACCAGGAAATTCAGAAGCTTATTAAGAGCGATAAACTCAAGTCATATGAAAAAGCTGTGAGTAAAGTTTCAATTAAAGAAGAAGAAGAAACTATAGATTTTTATATTATCGTCTGCATTGTCGGCAATAGGAATCTATTTAAAGATTCCTACTTTCTTATAAGTTTTACTCCAGGCAATAAGCGCATAGGATCTAAAGAAACTCCAAAGTCACAGACTGACCTCGAAAAAGAAGTAGCAATACTATCTAATCAACTTATGAATGCTAATTTTTCTTTGCGCTCAGCTATGGAGGAAATCAAGTATGCTAATGTCGAGCTTCAAAGTAAAAACGAAGAATTATCGTCTTCTAATGAAGAGTTACAAAGTACTAATGAAGAGCTCAAAACTCTCAACGAACAATTAATGGCCATGAAACTAAACTATCAAAAGCAAATCGATTCTGCCCACGATGACCTTAAGGAATTAAGTCACACATTAAAAGTAGCTTCCATCGCAATTTTAATTTTAGACGAAGATTTAAACATTGCATTTTTTACTAAAGCTGTGAAAGATTTCATACCACTTGCGGAACATGATATAGGCCGCCCAGTAGATATCTTCTCATGCAGAATTGACAACCTTGATCTTATGGCAATGTCTCTTGAAGCACGGGCTAAAAACCGGAACATTACTCTCTTAAGAACATTAAACGATCAGGAGATCACTGTGAAAATATCTTCCACAGGAAGCCTCTTTAATAAAAGCTCTAATCAATCAAAACCAGGGTTCGTGATCAAATTTTCATAAACCGATTATAAGCACTCAATTATTAAATAAATTTGTAACAATATCAATGCTTGCTATAAAATATTTTAATTCATATTATTACTATCGACTATCGTGAGATCAAGATTATAGAATCTATTTCAATTAATTTATTCTTTATTTTATGATAAAATATATAGATTGAACCGCCATCGCACACCATTCTAGGATATTCAAATCATGGGTACAGATATTTTGTTAATTGAAGATGATCCTGTTTTAGGCGAAAGTCTCAAAACGATAATGGTAAACGAAGAGTTACAGGTTAATTGGCAGCAAACGGCAAAATCAGCACGCGAGGCTATGAATCAAAAAAAGCCTGATCTGGCCATCTTCGATCTCGATTTACCTGACGGCAATGGGATCGATTTAGTAAAAGAAGCAAGAGAACAGGGACACCGCTATCCCATTATCATTTTAACAGCCTTCAGTGGTGAGCACTTTGTAATTCAAGGGCTCGAAGCCGGAGCGAATGATTATCTCAGAAAACCTCTGGGTAACCAGGAACTCGTTGCCAGGATCAAAGTGCATCTGCGAGGTGCGAACATCGCCTCATCGCCCCAGAAAAATGAAATAAAGTTAGATCACCAACAGCGCAGTCTGTGTTTTCGGGACGACACCTGCTACTTCAATACCAAACAAATGGCCCTCTTAAAAGAATTGTATCAACAAGAGGGACGTATTGTAAAAAGAGCCCAACTTATAAGCTCACTTGATTCAGCATTTGATATTGATGAACGTACTATAGATTCTCACTTAAGTCAGATTAGAAAAAAACTAAGAGATGCCGGGATTAAAGGCATAAAAATAGGTTCTGTCTATGGGGTCGGTTATCGACTCGAAAAAAAGTAAGATAATGATTTGAATATTAATCCACAAGTTAGCTTTTCAAATAATAGTCTGCGCCATATCCACATTATTATTGGTAACTTCAAAGTTTGATTTTGTGGTTACTAAATGACTTTAAATCCAGCGGGTAAATAATTCCTACCAGTATAAAAGAATCATTCCGATTAGAAAAATGAGAAGAGAGGTCTGTACGTTATAGACCTCCCTTAATACTCATTGAATACGTTAGTAAAGTGCAGAAATGATCAATATTACCAAAAACATTTTGTTGCTGATCACACTCATAATCCATAACCAAGGATATGCACAGGATCGCCATGATGAATCGACTATAGATCTGATCAAAGACTTTTATGACGCTGCAGGGAATCAAAACGATGGACAATTTTTCGGAACAAAGCTACTTTACTTCAATGGCAGCGCTGAATTCAATGATATAT
>PBRN01000009.1 GCA_002725955.1 Pseudobdellovibrionaceae bacterium | reverse complement strand
ATTAAAGGTATAGCTATTATTGCTACCAGCCAGATCACCGGCACTGCCACCAGCAACATTGATATCACCCACCACAAATCCAGATATATTTTCACTGAAAGTGACCGTCATTGGGATCACACTGGCATTGGTTGGATCACTGCTAGTACTGGCGATAGTCACCGTTGGCTGAATGTTGTCATATTCCCAACTAAAGGATGTTGCATCAGCAGAGTTTTGACTGTTACCCGCTGCATCCTTACCAATCACACAGATCATCCAGCTGCCCGGGGTGCTGAGGGTACCACTGATATTGGTATCATGACTGACCCAACTACCGTTATAACTAGCAGCAGAACATTGAGCGGTACTGAGAGTCAAAGCATACTGGTAACTCACCAGACCATTGTCAGTCTGGACATCAATATCATAACTGGACTCACTGGTCAGACTAGATGGAGTGCTGCTAATCACAGCTACCGCAGCAGTGCTGTCATGGGTGATGCTATCACTCACACAACTACTTTCATTGCCGAGGGTATCACGGTATTTCACATAGACAACAGCGCTGTCATTAGTCTGACCCAGTGTCCATGATTTAGTCGTATCAAACGTTTCCCAACTGCCTCCGGCACCGCAACCAGCAGTATTGCTCACGTACATTTCACTGGCATCGGTCGCTGCTAAGGTTAAGCTGACCGATGTGGTATTGGTCTGAACAGCGCCACCAGCAATGGTAATAGAAGTCGAAGTAGGCGGCACATCATCATAGGTAATACTAAATTGCGAGGCCAGAGTATTGTTATTACCTGCGGCATCGCTGGCAATGCCTTCAGCAATATCAACGGTGATAGATCCTGAAGTGGACGGGATCAAATCAAAGCTATAATTGCTGGCACTACCAGTGAAGTTTGAAATACTACCGCCGGAAATATTAACCTCGCCAGCTACAAACCCTGTCACACTCTCACTGAAAGTCACCGTAAATGGCATCGAGCTATCATTATTAGGATTGGCGCTGCTGGTGGTAATGGCTACAGTCGGCTGAACATTATCGTAATCCCAGCTAAACGAGGTTGCATCGGCAGGACTCTGGCTATTGCCTGCTGCATCTTTACCAATCACACAAGCAATCCAGCTGCCAGGACCAGTTAAATTACCGCTTAGATTGGTGTCATGGCTGGTCCAGGTTCCGTTATAACTAGCAGCGGCACATTCAGAACTATTAGAGATGATCGCATATTGATAGGTTTCCAAACCATTATCATTTTGGATATCGATATCGTAAGCCGCATTGCTGGTCAACACATCAGGAGTCGTCCCAATCACCGCAACCGGAGCGGTGCTATCGTGAACAATGGTATCATCCACGCAGCTACTTTCATTACCAAGAGCATCCCGGAACTTAGCATAGACCGTAGCCGTATCATTGGTCTGTCCCAGCGTCCACGATTTTGCGGTATCATATGCTTCCCAACTACCACCAGCCAAACAACCTGCGGTGTTAGTCAGGTACATGCCACTAGCATCAGTAGCCGACAGGGTTAAAGTCACTGCGGTATTATTGGTCTGGGTTGCTCCCCCAGCAATGCTCACTGAAATCGAAGTAGGAGCGACATTGTCATAAACCAGACTAAACTGATCGGCAACACTATTGCCATTGCCGGCGGCATCGATGGCAGACCCTGCTGCTACATCCACTGTGATGGTGCCCGCTGCAGCTGGAGTCAAATCAAAGCTATAGTTGCTGCCACTACCGGCAAAGTTAGCAGCACTACCACCAGAAATATTTAGGTCACCCACTAAAAAGTCAGTGACATTTTCATTAAAGGTAACCGCAAACGCCATCGAACTATCATTATTGGGGTCGCTACTGGTAGTGGAGATGGTAACGGTAGGCTGGACATTATCGTATTGCCAGACATGTTCGGTAGCACTGCCGGAAGCCTGAATATTACCAGCTCCGTCCTTACCGATGACACAGACTTTCCAGGTGCCGGAGCCACTGAGGTTGCCGCTGATATTAGTTCCATGACTGAGCCAGCTGTTGTTATATACCGCTCCAGAGCATAGGGCATGACTGGCAATCAATGCATATTGATAGGTTTCAACCCCATCATCTGTTTGCACATCAATATCATAATTCGCCGAACTGACGAGACTGGCTGGGGGGCTACCCAACACAGTTACTGGAGCCTGACCATCATGCACGATACTATCGCTGATACAGCTGGTTTCATTACCGAGGGCATCACGGAATTTAGCGTAAACTATAGCTGTGGTATTGCTTTGAGCCATGGTCCACGACCTGGTGGTAGCGAACTCTTCCCAGCTACCGCCACTGGCACAGTCAGCAGTGTTTGATACGTACATTTCTTCAGCACCAGTTGCAGCCAGAGTAAGCGTAACGCTGGTATTATTGGTATGAGCATTACCACTGGCAATGCTCAAGGCAGCATCTGATGGTGGTACATTATCATAGACCAAAGTAAACTGAGTTGCTGAGGTGTTGGTATTGCCCACGGCATCACTGACAACACCACCTGCGATATCAACGGTGATGGTGCCAGCTGCTCCTGGAGTTAAATCAAAGTTGTAAACACTGTTGCTACCAGCAAAATTATCCGCACTGCCTCCACCCACAGTAAGATCACCCACCACAAAGCCAGTAACATCTTCACTGAAAGTAACGGTGACTCCGATCAATCCGTCATTGGTTGGGTTGGAACTACTGCTGGTTATCGCCACAGTCGGCTGGGCATTATCATAGGTCCAAATAAAGGAGGTTGCATCTCCTGAGTTTTGCCCATTACCGGCGGCATCCTTACCAATGACACAGATTTTCCAGCTGCCGGAGCTACTGAGGTTGCCACTCACATTAGTATCATTATTAATCCAGGTACCATTATAACTGGCAGCAGAGCACTCTGCAGCACCAGCAATAATAGCATACTGGTAACTCACCAGACCATCATCAGTACCAACATCAATGTTATAACTGGCATTGCTTGTTGGGGTTGAAGGTGTACTGCTAATGACCGCAACAGGGGCAGTGCTATCATGAACAATACTATCATCTACACAATTACTTTCGTTACCCAAAGCATCGCGGAATTTCACATAGACCGTAGCGGTAGCATTGCTCTGGCCGAGAGTCCAGGGTTTCGAAGTGTCGAATGTTTCCCAAGTGCCACCAGCGGCACAACCTGATGTATTAGTAAGATACATTTCTGCAGCATCGGTAGCAGCCAGGGTCAAGCTAACTGCGGTATTATTGGTCTGAACGGCTCCCCCGGCGATACTAACCGAGACGCCTGTCGGCCCTACATTGTCATAAACAATGCTGAGCTGATTAGCCACGCTATTGCTATTGCCAGCGGCATCAGTTGCGACTCCAGCAGCAATATCTACTGTGACTGTACCTGCAGCGGATGGAGTCAAATCAAAGCTGTAATCACTTGCACTACCGGTAAAGTTAGCCGCTGTACCTCCTGAAACATTCAGATCACTCACCACAAAGTCGGTGACGTTTTCATCGAAGGCAACCGAAACGCTGATCACACTATCATTGGTTGGGTTATTGCTAGTAGTTGTCATCGCAACAGTTGGCTGGACGTTATCGTACTGCCAGACATGCTCGGTTGCGCTGCCTGATGCCTGGATATTACCCGCTCCATCCTTACCGATGACACAGACTTTCCACGTTCCAGAACCACTGAGGTTACCGGTGATATTGGAACCATGACTCAACCAACTGTTGTTGTATACAGCACCTGAACATAGAGCATGACTTGCGATCACTGCATACTGATAATTTTCCACACCATCATCGGTCAGTACATCAATATCATAGGCTGCAGAGCTAAGCAGGCTATCTGGAGTGGAACCAAGCACAGTCACTGGGGCAATGCCGTCATGAACAATACTGTCGCTGATACAACTGGTTTCATTACCAAGAGCATCCCGGAATTTAGCATAAACATTTGCGGTAGTATTACTCTGAGCAAGAGTCCATGATCTGGTGGTAGCAAAAGCTTCCCAGCTGCCACCGCTACTGCAACTGGCAGTATTAGTCACATACATTTCTTCGGCACCGGTTGCTGCCAGAGTCAGGGTAAGACTGGTATTATTGGTATGAGTATTGCCACTGGCAATACTCAAAGATCCGCCCGTTGGCGGTTCATTGTCATAGTCGATACTAAACTGGGTCGCAGCTGTATTGGTATTTCCTACCGCATCACTAGCAATGCCACCGGCGATATCAACCGTTATCGAACCTGCCGCCGACGGGGTTAAATCGAAGTTATAAACATTGTTGGTACCAGCAAAGTTATCAGCAGTGCCTCCTGAAACGCTGAGATCACCAACCACAAAACCAGTGACATTTTCGCTGAAAGTCACGGTGACAGCAATAACACTCTCATTGGTTGGATCAGAGCTGTTACTGGTAATCGCTACCGTCGGCTGTTCGTTATCATAAACCCAGGCAAAGGAAGTAGCATTAGATGGATTCTGGCCGTTACCTGCAGCATCTTTACCGATGATACAAACATTCCAGCTACCAGAAGCATTCAGGTTACCACTCACATTAGTATCGTGATTGACCCAGCTACCATTATAGCTGGCTGCAGAACAGGTAGCAGGACTGGCAATAATTGCATACTGATAAGAAACCAAGCCATCATCAGTTTGCACATCAATATCATAGGCTGGGCTGCTGGTTGGGGTTGAAGGTGTGCTACTGATCACAGCCACCGGTGCCGCACTGTCATGAATAATACTATCATTCACACAGCTACTTTCATTGCCCAGAGCATCACGGAACTTGGCATAAACAGTGGCGGTTGCATTGCTCTGCCCCAGCGTCCATGGTTTTGAAGGATCAAAAGTTTCCCAAGTTCCCCCTGCCACACAACCAGCAGTGTTGGTCAGATACAGCTCACTCACATCGGTTGCTGCAAGAGTTAAAGTCACGGCGGTGTTGTTAGTCTGAACCGCCCCACCAGCTATCGTCACCGAAGTACCTGATGGTGGAACATTGTCATAAACAAGACTGTACTGATTAGCTACACTGTTACTATTGCCGGCAGCATCAGTTGCAACTCCTGAGGCGATGTCTATCGTCACAGTACCGGCTGAATCTGGTGTTAGATCAAAACTATAGTTACTTGCACTACCAGTAAAGTTAGCAGCACTACCGCCGGAAATAGTCAGGTCACCTACTACAAATCCAGTGACATTTTCATCAAAGGTAACCGAAACGCCGATGGTTGTATCATTAGTTGGATTACTGCTATCGGTGCTGATCGTCACCGTAGGCTGTAAGTTATCATATTGCCAAACATGCTCCGTCGCACTACCTGACGCCTGGATATTGCCCGCATAATCTTTACCGATCACACACAATTTCCAGGTACCGGAACCACTTAGATTGCCGCTGATATTCTGGCCATGATCCAACCAGCTATTGTTGTATACTGCTCCGGAACAAAGTGCATGACTAGCGATAACTGCATACTGATAGGTTTCAACCCCATCATCTGTTTGTACATCAATATCGTAAGCAGCAGTGCTGGTAAGGCTGGATGGGGTACTGCCCAGCGCAGCCACTGGGGCAATGCCGTCATGAACAATGCTGTCATTGATACAGCTGCTTTCATTACCCAGAGCATCGCGGAATTTAGCATAAACATTAGCAGTCGTATTACTTTGAGCGATGGTCCATGCTCTGGTGGTAGCATAATCTTCCCAGCTACCGCCGCTGGCACAGCCATCGGTATTAGTCAGATACATTTGAGTAGCACCATTCGCTGCCAGAGTTAAAGTCAGGCTGGTACTGTTTGTGTGAGTATTACCGCTGGCGATACTCAGTGAAGTAGACGTAGGTGGTTCGTTGTCATAGACAATACTGAACTGGGTGGCAGCAGTGTTGGTATTACCCACAGCATCACTGGCGATACCACCAGGGATATCCACTTCAATCACGCCGGCGGCACCAGGAGTTAGATTAAAGTTGTACACACTATTGCTACCGGTAAAGTCACCGGCTATGGCACCAGAAACACTCAGATCACTAATAACAAAACCCGTCACGGATTCACTGAAGGTCACGGTTACCGCAATCACCCCATCATTGGTGGGGTTAGTACTGCTGGTAGTCATAGCAACCGATGGCTGCACATTGTCATATTCCCAAACAAATGAAGTGGCTTCATCAGGATTCTGACCGTTTCCTGCAGCATCCTTACCAATGACGCATAAGCGCCAGCTGCCGGCAGTATTGAGGTTGCCGCTAATGTTGGTATCACTGTTTATCCAGCTACCATTATAACTAGCGGCTGAACACTGAGAAATGCTGGTAACAATTGCATACTGGTAAGACACCAGACCATCATCCGTTTGCACATCAACATTATAAGCAGGGCTGCTATTTGGTGTCGAAGGTGTACTGCTAATAACAGCCACCGGAGCTAGACTATCATGATCGATGCTGTCGTTCACACAGCTGCTTTCATTACCCAAGGCATCACGATACTTGGCATAGACAGTCGCCGTATCATTAATCTGACCAAGAGTCCATGGCTTGCTGGTATCATACGCTTCCCAGCTACCACCGGTAGCACAACCAGCGGTGTTGGTGAGGTACATTTCAGTGACATCAGTTGCGGTCAGAGTTAGAGTCACGGCTGTGTTATTAGTCTGAGCGGATCCCCCAGCAATAGTAACTGAAGTTCCGGTGGGCGCCACATTATCGTAAACGATACTAAACTGGTTGGCCACACTATTACTATTACCTGCCGCATCTGTTGCCAAACCTGGGCTGACATCAACAGTGAGAGTGCCTGCTGCAATCGGTGTGAAACTGAAACTATAATCACTGCCACTGCCGGTAAAGTTAGAAACATTACCACCGGCAACATTCAAATCACTAGCATCAAAACCAGTGACGCTTTCATTAAAGTTCACCGCCACTGTGATCACCGAATCATTGGTGGGGTTAGAACTGTTACTACTAATAGCAATGGTTGGCTGCAGGTTATCAAAGTACCAAGAATATGAGGTAGCATCCGCTGGATTCTGACCATTAGTAGCCGAATCGCGCCCAATCACACAGACCTTCCAGTTACCAGCAGCACCGAGAGTGCCACTAATGTTAGTGGTATGATCGATCCAGCTACCATTGTAACTGGCAGCGGAACAAGCAGTAGAATTAGCAATTAAAGCATACTGATAACTTTCCAGTCCATCATCAGTGAGGATATCAATATCATAAGCGCCACTGCTGGTGGGTGTTGATGGTGTAGAACCAATCACCGCTACTGGAGCTATACTATCATGCAGAATACTATCGTTAACACAGCCACTTTCATTACCAAGGGCATCACGGTATTTCACATAAACAGTGGCCGTAGCATTGCTCTGTCCCAAAGTCCATGGCTTGGCCGTATCAAACGTCTCCCAGTTACCACCAGCCACACAACCGGCAGTATTGGTCAGATACATTTCGCTGACATCGGTCGCTCCAAGGGTCAAGGTAACTGCGGTATTGTTAGTCTGCACTGCGCCACCGGCAATACTTATAGAAGTAGAAGTCGGAGGCACATTATCATAAACAATATTAAACTGATTGGCAATGCTATTGCCATTACCGGCAGAGTCAATGGCCACTCCTGCCGCTATATCGACAGTAATGGTTCCCGCTGCTGCCGGAGTAAGGTCAAAGCTATAGTTACTGGCGCTACCAGTAAAGTTAGCAGCGGTGCCGCCGGAGATATTTAAGTCATCCGCAAGGAAGCCAGTAACATTTTCATCGAAGGTTACAGTAACATTAATCACTGTATCATTGGTTGGGTTACTGCTACCCGCAGTGATTGCCACTGTGGGCTGCAGATTATCGTACTGCCAGACATGTTCGGTCGCACTGCCCGAAGGCTGAATATTACCAGCATAATCTTTACCGATGACACAGACCTTCCAAGTACCCGAGCCACTGAGGTTGCCACTGATATTATCACCATGACTGATCCAGCTGTTGTTATAAACGGCTCCGGAACAAAGCGCATGACTGGCAATCATTGCATATTGGTAGGTTTCAACACCATCATCAGTTTGTACATCGATATCATAGGCGGCTGAACTAGTGAGGCTGGCTGGGGTTGTGCCCAGGACAGCAACCGGAGCAACCCCATCATGAATAATACTATCACTGATACAGCTACTTTCATTGCCTAACGCATCCCGGAATTTGGTATAAACGGTAGCAGTGGTATTACTTTGAGCGATAGTCCAGGATCTGGTGGTGGCATAATCTTCCCAAAGCCCACCGCTGGCACAATCAGCAGTATTAGTCACGTACATCTGATCGGCACCACTGGCAGCCAGGGTCAAAGGCACATTAGTAGTACTTGTATGAGTATTAGCACTGGCGACACTCAATGAGGTTTCTGTCGGCGGTTCATTATCATAAACAATACTAAACTGGGTGGCGGCCGTGTTCGTATTACCGACAGCATCACTGGCAATACCACCTGCAATATCCACCGATAAAACTCCCGCCGCTGCCGGAGTGAAATTAAAGGTATAAGTGTTATTACTACCTGCAAAGTCCCCTGCACTACCACCTGAAACTGTGATATCACCCAAGACAAAACCAGTAACGTTTTCATTAAAAGTCACTGTCATGGCAATCACACCATCATTGGTCGGATTAGGACTAGTGCTGGTGATGGCAACCGTAGGTTGCTGGTTATCATAATCCCAGGAATAGGAAGTGGCTTCAGCAGGATTCTGGCCATTGCCCGCCGCATCTTTACCAATGACACAAACTGTCCAGCCTCCTGAATTATCCAGGTTGCCCGTGATGTTAGTATCGTGACCAACCCAGCTACCATTATAGCTAGCCGCAGAACACTGGGAGGTACTAGCAATCAGTGCAAATTGATAGGAAACAAGACCATCATCGATCTGAACATCAACATCATAACCAGCAGTGCTGATCGGGGTCGATGGAGTATTGCCGATCACCGCTACCGGCGCCTGGCTATCGTGGACGATACTATCATTCACACAGCTACTCTCATTACCCAGAGCATCACGGAACTTAGCATAAACCGTTGCGGTTTCATTGCTCTGCCCCAGAGTCCATGGTTTAGAAGTATCAAACGTTTCCCAAGTACCACCGGCAGCACAGCCAGCGGTATTAGTAAGATACATTTCGCTGACATCAGTCGCTGCTAAGGTCAAGGTCACTGAAGTATTATTAGTCTGAACAGCACCACCACCGATAGTGACTGCAGTACCTGTCGGCGGTTCATTGTCATAAACGACACTGAACTGATTGGCCACACTATTGCTATTGCCGGCTGCATCAGCAGCAACTCCAGCAGCAATATCGACAGTCAAGGTTCCTGCTGCTGCAGGAGTCAAATCAAAGCTATAATTAGCTGCACTACCGGTAAAGTTCGCAGCACTGCCTCCGCTGACGTTCAAATCAGCCGCAACAAAACCAGTGACGTCTTCATTGAATGTGATAGTCACATTAATCACGGCATCATTAGTTGGATTACTACTGGTGGTGGTCATCGCCACTTCAGGCTGTAAATTATCATACTGCCAGACATGTTCAGTAGCACTACCCGAAGGCTGAATATTGCCGGCGAGATCCTTACCGATCACACAAACTTTCCAGGTACCCGAGCCACTGAGATTGCCACTGATATTATCACCATGACTCAGCCAACTGTTGTTGTAGACTGCCCCTGAACACAGAGCGTGGCTGGCAATAATCGCATACTGATAAGTTTCAACCCCATCGTCGGTTTGCACATCGATATCATAAGCAGTGGAACTGCTCAGGGTCGTTGGGGTATTGCCTAGCACTGCTACCGGAGCGACTCCATCATGAACAATGCTATCGCTGGTGCAGCTACTTTCATTACCCAGAGTATCCCTGAATTTAGCATACACACTGGCTGTTGTATTACTTTGCGCCAAAGTCCAGGCTCTGGTAGTAGCAAAATCTTCCCAGCTGCCACCGCTCTCACAACCTGCTGTATTGGTGACGTACATCTCTGCCACATCATTTGCCGCCAGAGTCAGGGTCAAACTAGTATTATTGGTATGAGAATTACCACTGGCGATACTGATCGAAGTGCCTGTTGGGGCTTCATTGTCGTAGATAATACTAAACTGAGTGGCGGCAGTGTTGGTGTTACCCACCACATCACTGGCAATGCCGCCGGCGATATCAACGGTCAGGGCTCCTGCCGCCGTCGGAGTTAAGTTAAAGTTATAAACACTATTGCTACCAGCAAAGTCACCCGCACTACCACCGGATACCGTGAGGTCGCCCACTTCAAATCCTGAAACGTTTTCGGTGAAAGTCACTGTCACTGCAATGACACCGTCATTGGTTGGGTTAGGACTTGTGGTGCTGAGCGCCACGCCCGGCTGAACATTGTCATACTCCCAAACATGATCAGTGGCATCTGCTGGAGCCTGGCTATTGCCGGCAGTATCCTTACCAATGATACACATTCTCCAGCTACCTGAGGTATCAAGGTTTCCGCTCACATTAGTATCGCTGCTGATCCAGCTACCATTGTAACTAGCGGCAGAACACTCAACCGTACTGGCAATCAGAGCATATTGATAGGTGACCAGACCGCTATCGTTTTGAACATCGATATCATAGGCCGGGCTGCTATTCGGTGTGGCTGGGGCACCGCCAATCACTGCTACTGGAGACTGACTATCATGAATGACACTGTCGCTGATACAGCTACTTTCATTACCCAGGCCATCCCTGAACTTAACATAAACCGTAGCGGTAGCATTGCTCTGTCCCAAAGTCCATGGTTTAGCTGCATCAAAATCTTCCCAGACACCACCGGTGGCACATCCTGCTGTATTGGTGAGATACATCTCATTCACATCAGTCGCTGCCAGGGTCAAAGTCACTGCGGTATTATTAATCTCATCGGCACCGCCAGCTATGGTAATTGAAGTCGCCGAAGGAGCGACATTGTCATAAACAATATTAAACTGACTCGCAGCACTATTGTTATTACCAGAAGCATCCACAGCTACCCCGGCGTCGATATCAACAGTGAGGGTTCCTGCCCCAGTGGGGATCAGATCAAAGTTATAAGCGCTGTTACTACCAGTAAAGTTAGCAACACTACCACCGGTCACAGTCAAATCACCTACGGCAAAACCGGTTACGGTTTCGCTAAAGGTTACTATCACCGGCATACTCATGTCATTGTTAGGGTTAGAACTGGTTGAAGCCATGGTAATAGTCGGCTGAACATTATCATAAGTCCAGGCAACGGAACTGGCAGTAGCAGCACTCTGGCCATTACCGGCAGCATCCTTACCAATCACACACAATTTCCAAGCCCCGGAGGCTCCTAGGTTACCACTGATATTCGTCGTTTCATCAATCCAGGTGCCACCGTAACTTGCGGCAGAACATTCGGCATCACCATTGATCAAGGCATATTGATAGGTTTCCAAACCAGAACCAGACTGCACATCAATATCGTAAGCAGCGTTACTGGTTGGGCTCGCCGGTGTGCCACTAATCACTGCCACTGGGGCGATACTGTCATGAATAATATCATCACTGATACAGCTGCTTTCGTTACCCAGAGCATCCCGGTATTTAATGTAAACGGTAGCCGTTTCATTACTCTGCCCCAAAGCCCAGCCTTTAGTGGTTTCAAACTCTTCCCAAGCACCACCGCTGCTACACCCTGCGGTGTTAGAAAGATACATCTCAGTCACATCGGTCGCACCAAGAGTTAAGGTCACTGTATTGCTATTGGTCTGGACCGCACCACCAGCAATACTCACTGAAGTATCTGATGGCGGCACATTATCATAAACAATAGTGAACTGAGTGGCGGCAGTATTGGTATT
>PBRN01000322.1 GCA_002725955.1 Pseudobdellovibrionaceae bacterium | reverse complement strand
TTCTTTTTATCAACATGCATACCTTGAAGGGTAATGCCCGAACCTTCCATTTTCAGCTAATGACTGGTGCTGTTCATGAAGCTGAACAAGCGTACAGCGCACTGCAGCAAGAAGAATGTGAGTGGGACCAAACGAAGTTGTTGGCTGATCTCGACATTGTTCAAGAAAGCTTAGAAGAATACATACGAGTTAATATAGAAAAACTCGGGCGAAAACAAGATAGTGGCGATTATAAAACGGTAAAGACTCGACTGTTAAAAAATATGATTGAAAACCTAGATAAGATTGATAATCCAGATGAGAGTCTTAAAAAAATACAATATCAACTTCATAGGATTTACTATCATCACATAGTTGATGTGTTCAAAGAAATTACTAGTGGTGTCGATGCTTTGGCTAGAGATCTGAAAAAAGAGATTCCAGTAGTTGAAATAGATTCATCCGATATCCTGCTGACTAATGACGCTTTGAAAATCTTCAATGATGTTTTCGTTCATATTCTTCGGAATTCTATGGACCATGGTATTGAGGATGGAGCTACCAGAAAAAAGGCAGGAAAAAAACCATCAGGAAAAATCGCAATCTCATTTTCAAAAACTGATTCTCAGATAGTCGTAGATTATCGAGATGATGGTAAGGGCCTTAACTTGCCTTTGCTAAAAGATAAAGGGATTCAGAGTGGTCATTTCAATCCAGATAAGAAGCTAGATAATACTATGATTGCAGAATTAATCTTCGAGTCAGGCCTTTCCACAGCTGATAAGGTGTCAGAGATTTCTGGCAGGGGAGTTGGCATGGATGCTGTTCGAAATTACCTCGTTACCAACGGTGGAGGTATCCATTTAGATTTTACCGGACCAGAAAATGAAAATGGTTTTATCCCTTTTGCTTTTAGGATTGTATTGCCATCCAGTTTCTCTGTAAAGGTTTGAGAGAAGTCAGATGATTATCAAAAACTATCGGATGCGCTAAAAGCTAACGACGTTAATAAGTGTTTTTAGTCTGCATCTCCGACTCCTGTTGGAAAAACGTTACATATGCATATCCTAATCGTGCCGCTTAAATGTCTCGGTAAATCTATTTTGAATCTATTCTAAATCTATTCTAAATCTATTTTGAATTTATTCTAAATAGGTTTACATCTACCACAACAAATGCGCCAACATGACTTCCGTTTATCGTGATTATGTGCTAGAACCTATGGGTGATGCAGTAGGAGCAAGGAATGTTTAACATGTTATCTGGATTTCAGCTATTTATCGTATTATTTTTTACCTGGCCTGTGTTGGGGAAAGAATTGGTTTTCGAGAGAGTCGGAGGTTATCACACTCGGCGTCCAGCTTTTTTGTCTGTCCTGTCTACAGGTGAAGACAAGGATATCCTTATTTCCAGCTTTGATGTGCCAAAACTTGGTAATGAAAGTGGTGGCTTGCTTTCATACTTTTCAGGAATGAATTCTAAAAATGATACCATTCGGGTTATCGAAGACTTTGATAGCTTTCTGGATAATGGTGGTCATTGGCTTGATCGCTCTGGTGTAAAAGCATTCAGCTGCGGGAATATAAGATACCTCTTGGCGCCAGTGATAATGAAAAGTGTTATTCGAAGGGTAAAATTGATTGGCCTAATCTGACCGAATCGGTGCCGACGCAGGTTGCTGGACCTAATATATTGTCTGTCGCGGCAGGATTCCTCACTCCTTTCCGTGATAACGGAAATATTTATCTCTTCAATGCTCAGGAACGCACCAAGCTTGTTAAAGGTAAGTGTCGTTCTAATGAGATCAACCATCATATTTCCTTGATGGATATTAAGGGTAAAACTAATAAATCGCAAAAGATCTGGTTCCACAAGGTTGTGTGGAAAGATATGAATAACGATGGCTTATTGGATGCAATCACGGCCTATGCTATCAGTGAATCTAAAATAGTTGGTGTGCATCCTGATTACGAGGCTCTGACAGACTTACCCAGACCTATTCTGGGTGGGAGTTCGCTCAAGGGTAAAGGATATCTGGTGTGGCTTGAGCAACCAAAGAGCTCATCCTGGAAGAACCCTCTGATAGATGGAAAGGGTGAGACAGTTTTTTGGAAAGAACATATTATCTCTAAAGGTCCTGATGTTAATTTTGTTATGAGCGATATTGATGGGGATGGTGAAGAAGAGTTTCTTGCCTCAGAGTTTTTTGGAGATGACGGAGAAGGTTCATTATCACAAGTATACAAGGGGGGAGATGGTGATTATCACAGAAGAGTAGTTGATAATAGCATCGGTCATGGATTTGATTTAAGCCTAACAGATCTCAATAATGATGGTAACAAAGATATCCTTCTCACTAATCACCAAGGACCGATCAATGAAAAATCTAAGAATAAGTTTCAGGGGCGTGTTTACGGTTTTGAAATTCCTAAGGACATAGTAGTTGGAGAGTTTAAAAGACACATACTTTTGGACGATATTACGGTGAATAAAAATGAGCTGATGCAAAACACAGAGATGGCTCCAGGAAAAGCAATCAGTTTCTATCCTGACTTGCAAAATAAATTGGGAAAACCCAATATACTAGTCGCTGGTGACGGTGCGAGTGAAGTTTATATTCTAAGGCCAATGTCAGACGCTCCTGCGAACTGGCAGTACGAGGTTGTTAATCTTTATCAGCGTTATGGTTTTGAACCTAAAAAGATTGAGTCTGTTGTGGGTTACCCAATTGTCGATGATATAAATAACGATGGCTTTTTGGATATATTGATACCTTGGTATGAAGCAGATTATATAGATATTTGGACTATCAAATAACTTTATTTCATATGTTATGCTGTAATCGAAAAGATTACTCTTCTTTCTTTATATAAGAGGTCTGGCATGATCCCTATCTCTCGTCACACGATGTCTGTGGCGTTAAAAAGCGCCGCCGCAATTAATATTGTAGCAGGTATTGCTGCTCTAACTGCTCCTCAGCTGAATGTCGAGCTGATGCTTATCGAAGGACCTTTGCTTGAGGGTTTACTACTCCGCTATCACATCATGATTTGGGGTTTTGTCACTGCTATGGGATTTGGTTATGCGGTCGCTTCACATAACCCTGAAAATCAGACTGGGCTAGTTTTGGCTGCAGGTCTTGGCAAGCTTTGTGTTGTTGCGGTATGGGCTGAGATGTTGGTTAACGGATATGGAAAGATCTTGATGTTTGGGGGTATCATGGTTGATGGATTCTTGGGTGCTCTCTTTCTTTTGTATCTCCTTTCTCTGCGCAGTCAGGTGAAGGATTATACAGCCTAATGAAGATAAGATTATATGAAGTTATCTTGGAGTAATTTTTGTTTCCGGCTTTTCCGGTGCATTTTGTCAAATTATTTCTAAAATAGAATGTGTATTCTTCGCTCTTTTTAGTTTATTTGATCTATTCAAGATAATAGATATGCAATCGAACTTTATCGTCCGCAAATCAAACTCAAACAATTGCTTCATGCTTTCGAAGCTAATTTTTAGTGCTAAGGGCGCTAAAGCAAATTGCAACATGCTATGATAAAGACTATTTTCTTGGATCTGTGTTAATGCTTTGAATCTAGAGTGTGCCGAATTCAAATTATAGTATTTGAATCAATAATATCATCGGTTGTTTGTGATAGTGAATTTTTAGTCGATTTAAAGATCCTACGATAACGTCGTTCTTTGTTGCATTTGAATGGATATCCCGCAACAATTAACTATCGTATTAATTCAAACTTTAAAAAAGGGCGAACCTATGAAGAAATTCATTTTTATAGCTTGCGGCTTCCTGTTGTGTTTAGGGAACTCAGCTTTTGGAGATATTCGAGGATTTGAATCCCCTTTGCGTATCGATGGTGAATACATCGTCGTTTTTAAGGATGCTCCATTAGAAAATGACTCGGAATTCCACAGCCAGACGGTATCCCGGCTTGACGGCTTGACTGGTGGTATAATCGGTAGAGAATTTCGTAGTGCTCTGAATGGTGTGATGTTCTATGGTTCGGAAGCTGATGTCAAAGTTGTAGTAAACGATCCGGCTGTAGAATATGTGGAAGCAAATCAGGTGATAAGCCTTTCTAGGGTCTCTTGGGGACTGGATCGTATTGATTCGGAAGAAGGTCTCGATAGAAGATATAAGTACAGATATACCGGCGATGGTGTTCATGCATATGTGATAGATACGGGAGTGTTCTCAAGCCACAAAGAATTCTCTAACAGAATGGGCGACGGCTATAATTCAATAGATTCAGGTGATGCCGAAGATTGCAATGGTCATGGTACTCACGTTGCAGGTACTATTGGTGGCACCGAATATGGAGTTGCCAAAGACGTTATTATTCATGGTGTAAGGGTTTTAGGCTGCCGTGGCAATGGTAGTATTGAGTCAGTGGTTGGCGGTATCGATTGGGTTGCAGAGAATCATATTGCTCCCGCTGTTGCTAATATGAGTCTTGGTGGAGCTTTTAGTGCAGCTATTAATGATGCCGTAAAGGGCGCAGTAGCATCTGGTGTAACATTTGTTGTGGCCGCTGGTAATGATTCTGGTAACGCTTGTAACTACTCACCGGCTTCTACTTTTGAAGCTATCACTGTTGGTGCTACAGATAAAAGAGATCGTCGTGCTAACTTCTCGAATCATGGTGGCTGCGTCGATATTTTTGCCCCAGGAGTTGATATCCCGTCAGCATGGATCGGAAAATCTTCTGAAACTA
The DNA here is from genome assembly GCA_002725955.1 of Pseudobdellovibrionaceae bacterium. Taxonomy (GTDB): domain Bacteria; phylum Bdellovibrionota_B; class Oligoflexia; order Oligoflexales; family Oligoflexaceae. The sequence goes on along the minus strand of PBRN01000322.1, from coordinate 3,286 downwards.
ACACAATTAGCGGAACCTCCATGGCTTCGCCTCATGTGGCAGGGGTTGTTGCGCTTTATCTTGAGGATCATCCTGATGACACTCCAGCTGAAATGAAGGAGCGGATCGTTCAAAATGCTAATTCGGATAAAGTCTCTGATGTACTCTACAAATCTCCTAATTTGCTGCTTTACTCTGCTCCTAAGGGTAGTAAAAATCCTAAGATGAACGGTCCTCTTCCTAAAAACCCTTGCGGTGTAGACTGTGAAATCTTATCTGGAAACCTAAGTTCCGGTACCAAGGTACTCTACGAAATGAGACTCCGTGATGATCAAACCGAGACCATTCAGGCCTACCTTCGAAGTCCGGTAGGAGCAGATTTTGACTTGGAATTGCAAGAATATCGAGGGATTTTTCGTGGCTATGTGAAGATGGAAATTTCTGATCGTGTGAAAGGCGACGATAAAATTGATTTTCAAATTAAAGAAAAGGGGCGCTATCGATTGGTAGCCAAAACCTATTTTGGATCTGGTGATTATACATTCTGGATCAAAACGTCTTCATCTAGAGACTAGAGGGAGAGATGCATAGGCATCTCTACAGTTAGTTTAAGTACTGTTGGCAAGGCGGCACGTGGTCGCCTTGCTGCCTTTCCAAACAAGGCATGAGATAATGAGTTTTTCTCAGTAAGTCATTAATAGATCAATGATCGGAGTACTTCCTTTTTCCCTCGCATGTTCTTTAGATTGAAAGAAATCCTTTAGATGATGTTCTCCGGCCTCAGGAGCAATCATGTCAGCCCCATCTACTTTACTTAGACTTTCTAGATCCTGTGAATGCCACAGCCTCGGCTATGTCTGCAACACCTCCCATAAGGAAGCTAGGCTTTCCTGGGGCCTTGGCGCAATCTTCTTCTTCACTCAACCCGGCTTCCGGGATCATAGAAAGAACTAAGCCTGTAGTTTTGCCGCTTTCAACTTTAACAGCCTGGTGAAGATAGAAATAGTGATCATCAAATTCAAGACCATCAGGAAGGGGAATCCTGTTATTTAGAAAATCTTTGGGCGCTAAAACAGGGTCCTGAAGATTCCCCGGATTCCCTTCATTACGAACCTCCGCAGGGGTGGAGCCTTCATAGTATTTTGATGCTTCGCTGTTGGTGGTTAGGATGGCTGCAATTTGGGTATCCATAGTTTGCTGCTCGCAGGCAGCTCCTCTTTGCCAGTGAATCTCTGGGAATTCTATATAGATGTAGTTATAGGTTCCTGTTGGTATGGATTGTTTTGAAATATTAGTCTCGGCACTGGAGCCAGCTATCAAGTCGAAACCTCGCGGTGATCCCGCATAGATGTCGTGCCATGTCTTCCCCTCTTTGCTGATTGAAAGTTTTTGAATCATAAACTCAAAGCGGGAGAGAAATCCTGTTGCTAAAAGGTTTGGAACATCGATAACCAGAGAGCCGGATGGGAGTGAGCTTACCCACTCACCTGCAAGATCAAGCTCTGCATCTGATTTATCTAGCTGTGTATTAGCTTCAGATATGATGGCTGCCAATGGGACTGATCCGAAATTTAAAGTGCCAGATGATTCTGTATCTTTTACTGTGGAGGTTTTGTCGGTTAAACCTGTTTCTCCTCCATTATCCTCTGTTTCCCCACATGCGGCTGTCAGGATGAATAATAGTCCGACTTTGACGAGGCACGTGCTAATAAGTTGCTTTCGGATTAATTGGTGGATATTTTTACCAGGGTTTATTCCCATAATAGTACCTCCCTGCAGACGACTTGCTGTTGCTACGAGGATCGGATTTTTTTAGGGAAAATCAAGGAAATTTCATGATAGCATTGACAGTCGTTACGTTAGTTGGATAGGTAGGGGCAATTCTATTTTTTGTAGAGATTGATAGTAAGAAGGATAGAGCGTCATTCATTAGGAGTCGAAACATGCGAACAGTTTAGATCAATATTAGCAAAAAATGAGGTCAAAAACTGAGTACTAAAAATTTTCTTATGCTTTAGAGGCTTAATTCGAGAGCTTATATTCTCTTCTGCAAAAAATAACGATAAACATTTAATCCGCTTAGGAAATATTTGGCCTCTCTTTTTGTTCTCAAGAGACGATAGATACTGTGTACTAGTACGATAGAGGTTGGTGAAAATGAAAGCGGCATGCATTATCACATTGATCCTAATGCCTTATGCGATTGACTGTAGTTCTTCAGCTATAGCTTCTCCTATAACCCATGATTCTGTATATGTAGATATTGATAAAGACTTTGTCGATAGTGAGAACATTCCAAAAGATGGTCTATTCTTTGGAAAACAAAGCTATTACTACATTGGCGATGAAGACTTTGAAATCGTGTCGAGTCGTGATTTTCAAAAAAAATTCACCAAGTCAGAAAATGATTTTTTGACTTTTCCTCAAAACAAAACGCAGTTCTGGGTTAAAATAAGTTTTTTGAACAGAAGTTCGCAGGAAAGGTCGATATTTCTTTTCTCAACTCTAACAGTAACTCGCGAAATCTCTGTATATAATAAGAAATTGATTGGTACTACCACCTCTGACGATATTCTTCCAAGACGAATCATTTCTCTTAATCTCAAGGCTAATTCTGTATCAACATTTTATATTAAAAGGTTTTCTAATGTTCAACAGCGACAGGATTTTACATTCTGGAAAGATAAAGACGATCTGTTGAAAAATATTAATCATATCGAGAGAATCGGAGGTTTCATTTTTGCTGTATTCTTTATGTCATTAATATTTTCCTTTATGCTTTGGGTGAGTTACCGATCTAATGTCTATATATTTTATAGGCTCTATATTATTTTCTTCTTTGCGATGACTCTTTTAGTTTGGTCTATTATTTCTATTCCAAATGTTGATTATATCTCAACGATATTAGCAAGTATGTCTCTTATTGCTGGCTGTTTATTTTCTATTAAGTTTCTAAATTTAGGGAAAAACCTCAGACACATAATGTTTGTATGGATTATTTTATTAGTCATATTAATTGTTTTTATGTGCTTTGATCTGCAGTTAGGTAATCTTTTAAGTCAATATGTTGCATTCCTCGGATGCAGCAGCATATTACTAAGTGCCCTTTATATTTATAGTCAGAAAAAAGAGCAACACGTAGCTATTTTTATTTTAGCTTATGGAACTCTTATGAGTGGCTATATCCTTCAGTTTCTCATGTGGAAGAACATTATACCTTTTTGGAGTGGTAAGCTCTGGTTTTATTCAGCTACGTTAGAAAACATTCTCATGTTATTGGCATTAGCTGATAAGATTTATAATACCG
>PBRN01000238.1 GCA_002725955.1 Pseudobdellovibrionaceae bacterium | reverse complement strand
GCCGATCAGAACCTTCGCTTTTGGTGCCTCATTTCTAATTAATTGGATGATCTGATGCAATTGTTTGGCGACCAACCTATGAATATATGACTTTTGTGAGTTGGACATATGAATGTTGATGTCACCAAGCATATCATTGCCGCCTAGGAACAAAAGCACAATTCCAATATTTTTGTTGTTACGCAGCTTCCATTTGATCGCCTTTTGCCCTGTTTCTGAGAGCCAGTCACTGGTTGTGGATCCTGGTAAATCGAGATAGTTGACTGGAACATGAGATAACCCTCGCTGGACGAGAGCTTTTTCGAGCGCTCCCCCCCAATGATTGAAGGAGGCCCATGAATCACCCATTAATAGTATTTCTGGGGTTTGCTCAGCTTTGTCTTTGCAGGGGGCTGTTATGATTTTTGCTGGAGTGGTCACGGACCAGTTACCTTCGGGTAATGCAAAGGTGAATCGAGTAAACCACGACGTATATCCTTGGCAGGGTTGGGGTACAGTTACGAGCCAGCTGCCTGATTCATCTTGATAGATAGGTGATGATCGGTATTTTGGATACCTGAGTTTTACGGCCCTGAAATCCCTATTGCTGGGATTGTGAGCTTGCCAAAGGGTTGCCTCTTTTAGCTTGGGTTTTATTTTTGAATCTTTGCTCCGCATAAGATCTATTTTTATTGTATTATCTGCGACGAATTTCCAGCTAATTTCGGGAGGTGCTTTATTTTTAGTTATGAGGTTAAAAAAAGTGCCTACTTGTCTGAGGGCCAAAACAGGTGTCGATGCGTGCTCACCATTGGCATAGTAACGTAAGTATTTGGCTCCGGTCAGTTTCGAGAAATAAAATTGCGAAGAGTCTGGCATAAAGAACTGATCGTTTGCGCCATTAAGAATTAGTTTGGGAATCTTTATTCTATCCTTGATATACCAAGGGTCGATTAGTTTCATCATGGCTTGAGCCGCAGGAGTTTCCAGTCTTTCTGTTATTTCGTATTTTACATAGTCATCTACTGCGCTGGACCAAAAGCCCAAACTATTGCGGTGATGGAGCATAGACGGGATGACATTTACCAGATCGATGACCATGGGGGCTATGGCAAATACTCTTTTATCGTAAGCGCCGGTGAGCCATGTGATCCAACCACGCTTTGACGCTCCTGTTACTAAAAACGAATCAATATCTGTCCCCCACAGGTCGTTAAGACTCTGGACCAAGTCCATTGCTTTGACCGTTGCTTTGGTCATGGGGTACTGCACCAGCCATTTAGGGTCTGATGTTTTTAAGTACTTATCCCAGCTTTGTGCCACCAGTGCATCTTCTCGGGCATCATCACCGCCTAGTATTTGCAGGGGTTGGTTTGGCACCTGGTGGAGTTCAAATACCAGAGCTCCCGTTTGTTGACTAAGGCGACGTGATAAGCCTAGAGGTTTCCGTGGTTCATCGTCATTATCGCCTTCATAAATAATCAAAATAGCCTGTTTAGATTTCAACTTTGCTGGCTTAATGGCAAATAGATCATGACTCCATTGTGTTTCACTGACTTCATCTGCTGATCGCCACTTGAGTGAATCAAATTTCAGATGCCAGATTTCTTGATCCTTCTGACCTTTTATTGTTGTCATGTCTGTCAGGTTAAAACTGGGCTCTGGTTCTTTTAAATAGCTGGCAAGATCTGCTCTCGTTTCGGTGGAAAGCAAAATAGACATGATTCCAAGGTAAAGACAAATAACACGAGTCATACTATTTACCCCTCGCTTGCATAGTTTTTTGTTAATAATTTGATTATTTCATAGGAAAGATAAGATTGTCTATTCAAAAAAACGATAGAAAAAACCTAACAAATTTGAACAGGAGAGAGAGTGGGGTTTCGCTTATTGTTTGGAGGCGGTACCAGAGGTATTTTATGTCTATTATTTCTGATTCATGATCATTGTGGAGGGATTGAATTTTATTTGATCTAAGTTACGAATATTCAATTTATACTGCATTAATCCTGATTTCATGCATAAGGCTTGATGTCTTAGGTTCGCGTTAAGATGTTTTATTTGTGTTATATTTCTAATTTCCTTGGGTTTAATTGATTAATTTTATTGAAAGTTGATTGCCTTCAATTTAGGCAGGTGTCAGTGCATTTCCTTACTGTATATACCTGTTCGTTTATTTATCTTAGTAGGCAGATAATACCTCTTATTTCGTGTGTCTGCTAACCGATCTCTCCTACATCCATGTTTGAATCATGGAGTTGTTTTCGTTTTGATCGTTGTGGGTTTTTCGTTATGGCTTTTCTAAATATGATAAAAACGACTATCAGTTGCATGAGTGCTCTCTTCTATTTGGGGTGGGTAGTTATGAATTGGGGCTGTGGGTCCGAGGAAGGCTTTCACGCTCAGCAGACTCTGTATATGAAACTGGGAAGTGCAGCGATTGAGGCCTCTACTACAGAATTTAGTTTAAATGAGGGTGATTTAGTCGGAACAAAGGTCGCTTTTAGTGCTGGAACTCTGAACACCGGCAGCACTATTGAAGTTGGCAAAATCTCTAGGCCTGGTATTTTTAAGGGGGTTGGTGGTGCTGAAGGTTCTCGTGCGATTTCAATTTCAGCTAAGGATGTCAATGGAACACCGATTAATAGTGTTACATCGGCTTTAACCGTCAGTTTGCCCTTAGGGGGCCTTTCTTTGGCTATGACAATCGCTACCGAAGATGATCTTTGTGTCTTATTGGACCCTGCTGCTGATACTGCTCCCATTGTGTGGCGAAGATCAGCGATAACGGTTGCAGAAAATATTGTGTCAGTGAAGAGCATGAACTTAGGTGTGTTCCAAGCTGTTTATTGCGGTAAGGCCGTTCTGGACGGTTTCGCCGAGTATGTCGCACCCGATGAATCATCATCTTCATCATCAGATAGCTTTGCAATCTCGCTGGCATCACCATATACCGCTAGTGATTATTATCCCCAACCCAAGTTAACAGTGACGGGGTTAACTGTAGGCAGTACTTTAAAGATCTACAAAGATGCTTGCGAGACCGAAGTGGGCTCAGCAGTAGTGTCGTCACCCACCATGACTATCCAGAGTAGTAGTGTGGATGTGGGATCTTATACTTTTTATGCGCAAGAAACTTCTGCTGCTGGTGTGGTGGGTTCATGCACGAGTGCAGGAGTGAGTTATACTCGACAGTCAAATATTGCTTTTGTTTCCGTTTGGCGGACCACAGGTCCTAACGAAACGATAACCCTGCCTTTAAGAGAAGCTGATATCAATGGCACCATGAGCTATAACTTCACTGTGAGCTGGGGTGATGGTAATAGTTCTGAAATTACCAGTTGGAATGATTCAGACAAGCAACATCAATATGCGAACGCTGGGGATCATACGGTTACTATTACAGGTTATCTGGATGGCTGGTACTTCAACAACGGAGGTGATAAGGCCAAGTTGATTAGCATCTCAAACTTTGGCTATGTGGGATTTAAAAACTTGGAAGGGGCTTTTTACGGCTGTAGTGCGCTCACTTCTATAGCTGGAGGCGATACTCGTTTTGTGACTAGCATGCGTAACATGTTTGCTAACGCTGCTAATGCAACTCCTGATACCAGTAACTGGAATGTCGCCGATGTTTCAGATATGAGTTATATGTTCTATGGGGCTGATGCTGCGACTCCCAGTACTGCCAATTGGAATGTATCCAGTGTGACTAGTATGAGCAATATGTTTTATAGTGCTAATCAAGCAAATCCTACTGTGACCAATTGGAATGTAGCTAATGTAACCTCTATGTCGGGGATGTTTGACGGTGCTGTTACTGCTAATCCAACCACAACGAGTTGGAATGTAGCTAAAGTGACTAATATGAATAATATGTTTCGGGGAGCAACTTCCTCGAACCCCAATGTTGCAAGTTGGGATGTTTCAGCGGTAACTAGTATGCAGGGCATGTTTAGTGGAGCCACTTCAGCGACCCCATCTACCAGTCAGTGGAATACATCTTTGGTGACTGATATGCGGTATATGTTTAAAGGAGCCACTTCAGCCAATCCTGATACCAGCAATTGGAATGTATCTAAAGTAACCAATATGAGTAATATGTTTCGGGGCGCAACCTCTGCGAACCCAAATACCAGCAACTGGGATTTATCGAGTTTGACTGACGGACGCTATATGTTCTATGGTGCGACTTCCGCTAATCCTGTTACTGTAAATTGGGAGCTGCAAAACGTAACCGATATGCGCTATATGTTTTATGGTGCGACTTCGGCCAATCCGGTCACCACCAGCTGGGATGTGTCGAAGGTAAGTGATATGCGTTACATGTTTTATGGTGCTACCTCTGCCAATCCCGATACTACGAGTTGGGAAGTATCCAATGTAAATGATATGCGTTACATGTTTTATGGTGCAACTTCGGCTAATCCTACTGTAACGAACTGGGATGTTTCCAATGTTATGAATCTTAGCTACTTTTTTTACGGAGCCACTTCTGCTGCTCCGAACATGACCAATTGGGATGTCTCCCGGGTGGTCAACATGAGTTATATGTTCCGGGGGGCGACTACGGTTAATCCTGATTTAACTAATTGGGATATGTCGTCTGTAAATAATACCAGTTACATGTTTTACGGGGCAACCTCGGCTAACCCTACCGTCACTAATTGGGATGTTTCTAAAGTGACAAATATGAGCTTCATGTTTTATGGAGCCACATCGGCGAATCCTACTGTTACCAGTTGGGATGTTTCTCAGGTGACGAATATGAGCGAAATGTTTCGGGGGGCAACTTCGGCTGCTCCAGTCGTTACCAATTGGAACGTTGCCAATGTAACTAATATGTCATCGATGTTTAATGGGGCTTCTCAGGCTGATCCTGTTACCAGCAGTTGGAACCTGTCACTGGTCAATAATATGACCAATGCACTCCTTGGATCAGGAATAGCGAAAGTGAATTACAGCAAGTTTTTGATCAACATTGCAGCTGATATACCTGCATTGGATGCTACCCTTGGGGCCCCGACCCAAAATCAATACTGCAGTTCGGGTGCTAATGATGCTAGCGCAGCCCTTAATACATTAACCTCCACTAATTCATGGACGATTTCCAGTAGTGATGGTGGGGGATGTTAATAATCGGCTATGAACTAGCCTTGGATTCAGTATTGCTATAGGTATATGAATACGGGTTACTATCTCCTCACTTATTTGATGGCATAATAAATTCAGTTGGTTAAAGTGCCTAAAAGTTGTTCAAATTCATATCTCATGTCATACCTCAGTCAAATACTAAATTATATCAGATGCTTAAGTAGATATTTGACGTTTTCTTCTTCCTTTATACAAATGTATTTATCCTAACAGGCATAAAGTTCAATTATTTTAAGTGGTTAATCCAATATCAGTGGTAACACTGATTCGATTGACTGGTTAACTGTCAATCCTCTTGTTTGGTCTATCCTTGCTAATGTTCTTAAATTAAAGATGTTTTATTCAAAATCGAGTTGGCACTGCCTTTGCAAACTTAATATTAGATTCAACAAGCGAGACTTTAGTAAGTTTCGGAGGAAAAGGAGAGATACCTCTTTCGGTGGAATCAAAGTTTTCTTCATATGTATTCAGTTACAGAAGGTTTTCTTTAAAACATGAACCCAACCCTTTGCGAGTCATTTATGGCACGTCCTATGATACAAGAGGCAGCTAACTTAGCGTTAGCTGCCTCTTTTTTTTCTTGATTTACTTTCCTAAGAGTGATTATCGCTGACGAAACTGGTCTCGATATTCTTGCAACATTTCTTCAACACCTACGGTAATTGCTGTAATCATCGCTTTCTCTTGGAAGCTTGTTCTGTTTAATGGTGGTAATCTTGCTAATTCTGCAGCTGAAGATTGACCGACTAGACCTTTTGCTGACCAGATTGTTTTGCCATTATGATCAATGACACTAAAATCTGTCTTTGCTTCCAAAATGATAGTCTCTGTCCCTAAAAAATTTTGGATTTCTCCTGGGTACAAGATGAAACGGATGATAATCAAGGCATCCACATCCATTTTTTCTGCCAACAGCTTTTTCTGTTTACGATTCATATTGCGGAAGTCACGATAGGTTATTGTTTCAGACGAAATTACTTTTTTATCTTTATTTTCTAGCTCAGGCATGATGGTAGTTATTTTTTTTTGAACTCTATGTATTGGCAAGCATTTCCACTGTAACTTTTTTTTTAGCTTTTTGCAGATGCCATTATAAGTTTTTTTTGCCACTTTATCTGCGTCATAATTTTGGTCTGTAGAAATCCATTTTTCGGATTTTTCGATGCTTCCTTCTAATGAAATAATTGCGATTTTTCTAACTTTATTTATTTCGATAAATTTCCACGTGGTCGTACATCCTTGACAGCAAGCCCATAAAATCAGAGCTTGAATTATGAGAGCTAAAGTCTTTTTCGATTTATATGACATCTGTTTCCACTTTCTTTAACGCCAATTAATCCATTTTTAATTGACAGGTATAAAATCCACCCATGACTTGCTTGCCAGGTTGGGACCTCAGTGGCATCCGTTGGTAATTATAAATGCTAAAACTCAAACTTTCTAAGATCGATTTAGTGTAGGCAAACGAGTGAGCAAATCGTCCCGATTTTTGAAGATGAAAGCTATCGCTATTTTCATTTTCCTCTGTGGTAAACATGAACCAGCTATTGGAACATAATGCATTCTTAACTTTTTGAATCAGTTCTCCAAGGTCACCGAGGTAGAGTAATACATCTGCCATGATGATTAAGTTCCATTGCTGTGGTTTAGTCTCAGTTAGCCAACTACTGATATCAGTCTCATTCAGAACATCATATATTTTCTTGGATTCAGCTACATCCAGCATCCCACCGGCAAGATCGACTCCTTCCATAAAATCGCTGTATGGTCTTATTACCTTTCCTATGATTCCGGTACCGCAGCCAAGATCAGCTGCCTTTGGGAATAATGGCGTGGTAGATGTGCTTTTTTGTGAAATTTCTTTGATTATTTCGGTGAAAATCTCAGGTGCAGTATAATTTAAGTTGACTAGAAGTTGCTGGTCGAATGTTTTAGAACAGCCGTTGAATAAGTCTTTTACATATTGATGTGGTGCTTCTTGCCCATAGAATTCATTTTCAATCTCATTCAGAGCACCTTCAGAAGGCAGTAATTTTCCATCTTGCCGATTATGAGCTTCAGATAGCTTTCTTTCCTCTAGAGCAGCTTGAAAATGTAAGGCGGTTTCATCATTGGGCATAAAGTTTAAAATAGTATTATAACATGCAAGCGCCTTATTTCTATCACCCAAGTGCCTATAGATGGGAGCTAAGTTTCTCCATGCATCGATCATGTCTGGTTGAATATCAATGGCTCTTTCGTAGAACCAAGCGGCGGCTTCATACTTTTTTACGGTGCGTAGAAGGTTGCCCAAATTGTACCACGGTATATGATAGTCGTCGCAGACACTTATTGCTTTGGACCAGGTTTGGAAGGCTGCTTTATAATCACCTTTTAATTGATGGATTACAGCTCGGTCATTTAGTTTTTCGGATACAGCAATCCTGATAGATCTTGGTTGGCTTGAAATCTCATCCATAGGGTAGGCTCCAGTTTTTTTTTATTATATCAAACCTGTGCTGTTTAGGCTCAAAAAACTATTGCGTTATTCAAAAAATCTCTGAAGTGCTTTTTCTTATTTTCAGGAAGACGAAATAGGTTTGCTTTTTCACCAGTTTTATTTTTCGGAAGGCTCTGATATCATTTTTAATTATGGTTTTTTGTTTTAAAAATAAGATTAGTGGGGCGAATATCTCTATGCTGATAATTTATCCTTTTTGGCCTTAAAATGGCGTCCTAATTTATGTTCGTTGGTCTGATCATAGAGGCGCATAACATTTTCAACTGCTTCTAATGCGGTGAGACCTAGTTTCTCATCCCAATCGATCTCGTTATTGACTATGGATATATAGAATGCTTCCGCTTCTCGAATCATCTCGGTCATTTGTTTGAGTTGGTATTGATTTACGCTCGTATTCATTGTTTGCAGGTTAGTCAATATCTGTTTCGCTGTGTTTTGTTGTGTTATGGCTGATCGTGAAACGATTTTGCGATTTTCTTTACAATTTACCCATAGGTCATCCATGAAGTCTTGGAATTCATCTATGGGTATTTTCCGTATTTGTTCCATAAGTTCCATATCGATTGCGTTTTGTATGGATTCAGCTTCTAAGTTTCTGACATGAGTCACATCTTTGAGAATAAGAACAAATCTGTCTATTGTCTTTCTTTGATCAATGACTGGTTTCCATGATAATTCAAGTATCCGATGAACACCATGTTGATCTGTAATAATAGCTGTTTTAACTAGTTCATTGGTATGCATTTGAAAAATAGATTCGGGTGCTCCAATACAGTTGTATAGGCTTGACTCTAGCTTAAACAATTCATCATGCGATAAATCGCTTTTCATAGCTAGTATCTCGATGATATTGCCCATTTTGATAGTTTCTTCGCCAAATAGCATATCCATATATAGGGAATAAGGGGGTTTAATGGTGAGCTTGGGCTGAGATATAGTACAAACTCCTTGTTTTATGTGAGAAAGGTATTGGTTGCTTTCCTCTCTGATATTTTCCAAATTAGATTCTAATTCGATAATTTGTTTTTTTAGTATAATATTTTTACTTTGAACATGATGACGAAACTTTTCGTTTTTCTGATCTAGTAACTGTCGTCGCTCTCCTAGAGCCACAGCCAAACCGATCATCGATAATAATGCGATCCAGAGTTGGCTGTTAGTCGTAGATGAATCAGATGCAATGGTTCCATTATTAGCTAAGATAAGGCTAAGATTCACGGAAAAGAATAAAAACCAACCACCTATAAAAAACCTGACTTCTTTTTTGTTTTCTAGGTAGCGAAAAATTGCTGCAATTAATATAGATACACAGACTAATGCACTTAAAAATACTATTGTTCTTAAACTAATTGATAGTCCGATGAAAGTTGAAAAAATGGTCATTATTCCCAACAAGCTGGCAGTGGTTGCGGTGAAATAATAGATGGGGTCCCGCTTTTCAAAAAGTTTCAGGAAGCTCATAGACAACAGAATAGCTGATATGTTGCTGGTTATTAAACTTAAAACCAAGATATCATCGTTGATTTCAGGGTACATAGGGTAAATGTATTGAAAGCCATATCCTGATTGAATGAATAAGAAGATACCATAAGTCAAAATAAATACGGTATATAGCACATAAGATAATTGAGACTTCCATGTGTACATTATCAAGCTATAGATTGCTAAAAGTACCATCGCACCAAAATAGATACCTTGAGTCATAGCATGCTTATGATCATTAACGTAAAAATAGTCTTTGTCCGCAAGTTGCAGAGCCACTGTAATTGGCCCGCTGCTTTTTAGCTTAACTAATAATGTTGTGGTTAATTTACCGCTGAATTCAATCGGAAAAATAAAGTGGCGGTGTAAAATTGGTCGTTGTTCAAATAAATTAGTGTCCCCAGTGCGTTGCTGGGATGTTATTTCCTTATTCTTGTTTAGCGTATATACCTCGATCTGATCTAAGAAAGGTGAAGGAATGATCAAAATAGGATCAGGTGTTTGTAAGTTTGCTTTGCTTAATTCGATCTTGACCCACCAAGCTGCATCTGAAAAACCTAGGTAAGGTCTGGATTTTCTAGAAGAACGAAAACGCTTTTGGTTTTTCGGGAGGAACATATCGGTGACGGAGTATTTGCTTTGGATATCTCTTAAAATACGAATCGACTGAGGTTGTGGCTGTATGTTGTAATTTTCTCCTTGAAGTAGCACTGCTTTTGGATTTAGGTTTTTTTCTTCTCTTTGTTCTGGAGTTGTCTCCTGTCTATTTTTTTCTATTGTGTCTTTATTTAAAGATTGGTTTTGGTAACTAAGTTTAGTATCAGCAATGGCCTGAACGTTGTCTAGCTTAGTCTGGCCATCTGCTTCAACAATCTCTTGAGTTTCTGACTCTATATTCTCTTTATTTTCAATTTTTGTATTCTCGGGCATCTCATTATCTTGCACTTCATTACCCGGCATTTGATTATTCCTGGCAGTCTCAACGATGATATCTTCATCGATTAAGGCTTGAGCATTAGTCTCATCCTGTACGTTACTGTTTTTTGGTGATGGCTGGACTGATATCTTTGCATCGGTTAATTCAGCGTCGTCCTTGGTCATTTCCTGAATGTCTTCAAATTCTTTTTCGAAGATTGCGAAATCTTCATCTATGGCATCATCTATTTCATCAACTTGTTTTTCAAATTTTACGATATCTTGTTTATCGGCTTCGATCTGTTTGGATTTTACTTGCTCAGAATTGGCGTCTTCTGTTTGACTGTCATTGTTTTTATATGACTCATCTGGCGCATCTTCCGTGCAGCTGATTAGATTTATGAGGATAAGAAACCATAGGTTCAGCATATTTTACCAGGATTGTTGACACTCTAGTATTCTGGTAAATATTCGGAAATATTGAAAAAAACTTTAGTTTAGTCGCTAGCATGTAGATGTTTGTAGAGGTCTAAGGTTTTGTAATTAAAAAACAATTAAACACTTTTTGAAATATCTTTTTGGTTGAGTGGGGATCGGGTGTACAAAGTTTACCAGACGATGGTCTGGTAAACTTGCAAATTTAGAGATTACCAAATGCGGATTTGCTGGCTGGGGGATAGAAACATAGCATCGCCTTTTTTACAGGTATATGCTTCCTGGAAGCCCTTTTGATGCTTGACCTGTTCGTTGACTCTTGCCCAACCGCGTGAGTGACTATCTACCTTGAGCATGCGTTCATCATATTTAGGTCTAGTCACGGAACACCAGACCCTTGCATATTGCAGAAAGAAATCTTGCTTAACTTTTTTGTCGCCTTTGCCTTTAGGAAATGCTGCATCATAAGCAAATGATAAGCCAGTAAGATCTCCTATGTTTTCTCCTAGAGTCAGTTCGCCATTGTGTCCAATTTTGTCGAATTGGGAAATCATTTTTTTACCGCGAAGCTTGAACTCTTTAAGATCTTTGTTCGGCATCCATTGATTTAGTCTCCCGCTAAAATCATATTTTGCACCTTTATCATCGATACCATGGCCTAGTTCGTGTCCGATAACACTGCCTACTGCTCCGAGATTTATTTCAGTTGGTTTGTCGGGGTCGAAAAAAGGAGGTTGGAGAATACCTATAGGCATCACAAACTTATTGTCAGCAGCACTATAGTATGCGTTTACGGTGAGCGGACCCATCCACCAG
>PBRN01000283.1 GCA_002725955.1 Pseudobdellovibrionaceae bacterium | reverse complement strand
GACTACAATGAACTAGTTCCCTGCCGCCATATGTGAGTTCGGTTAATAAAATCATCTGGAAAACAATCTGGGCTTTTTTGGTGCACTTACAGCAATGCTCTATGTCATTTAATAATAGAAATAATAATTAGTAGATTAGTTATAGTTGCTTAGAGTGTTTCAGAAGGGAGGGGGCAATTGATGTTTAATGCTGAGAAATATTTAACCGATACAAGGGCCCGTCTAGGGAATAGGAGGTCTAGTCTTGAGGTCATTTCTTTTAGTCACATTGGGTATATTATGGTCTAGTGTAGCGTCTAGCCAGGAACCGATTCCCGTTAATAGAGTCTTCGAGGGCGAGTTGTTTGGTCGTCAGATGAGTGTTCTTCGGGATGCGACTGAAAAGTTGACCATTGAAGATATCCAAAATCCCGCTAATCAGAGTTTGTTCGAGTCACTGGACTCTGATACTCCAAAATTTGCGTATACTAATGATCAAGTTTGGTTGCGTTTTCAACTATCAAATTCAGCTGAAGAAGCCGTAGAGTTGATGGTCGAGTCTAGGTATACATTGCTTGATTATTTAACTCTGTATCACCCTGATGGTCAGGGTGGGTTTGTTTTACAAGAGCTGGGTGATCATCGTCCATATGATAATCGAATGGTGAAAGATCGTTTATCGGTTTTTGTTATCAAAGCACCTCCGGGTATTAGTACATACTATATTCAAGTTTCTACAAAAGGCTCCATGCTACTCCCTATAGAGTTTTGGTCGCCGCCAGAGTTTCATACTAATTCCCGTTGGGAATACCAAATTATAGGCCTTGTGCTTGGTTTTCTTGGGGTTATGATGCTTTATAATATATTTCTGGCAGTTTCCTTTCCGAAAGATCGCTGGGCTTATATCTTCTATGTAGGTTTCATTTTGAGTATTTCCTATTATTTATTGGGTGTATTCGGTGTTGGAATGGAACTGTTTGCGAGCGACTCTACTGTTAACTTTGTCCAGAATATGGGTTTACTTGCTGCTGTTGGTCTTTCTAATCTTTTCTCGCTATTATTTGCCGTCTTGTTTCTGGATATGAAAGAAAGAATGCCACGCTCTTATGTCTTATTCAGAGGCTTTATTGTTATAAATATTTTGGTGCTATTGGGCTGTTTCAGCAACAATTATAACCTGATGGCCAAGTTGATTAATGTGTTTGCGTTGATCACTTCGTTATGTTTGATTGCTAATGGTATTTATAATGTTATCAAAGGTTATCGCCCCGCATTTTACTATACGGTTGCTTGGGTGTCTTTTCTGATGGGTACCGTGTCTTTCGCTTTATTTGTGGGCGGAGTTATGCCTTTCAATTTCTTCACCACTTGGGGGCAGTCTATCGGTGCAGCCGCTGATGTGGTTTTACTTTCGTTAGCGTTGGGTGATCGGGTTAACTATGTCCGTGAGATGCATGAAAATAAGATTAAGAGTTTGAACGAAGATCTACAACACCATATTGTGAATATCGAAAAAATTGTTGATGAAAAAACAAGAGATATTAAATCAATTATGCGTCATATTCAGCAGGGCATTTTCACCATAAACAACCCACCTGAAGGCTCTGATGCTGTGGGAGTAGTTGGGTCTGATTTTTCCGCTCACTTAACTCAAATCGTGGGTGAAGCAGACTTTACAGGTCATGATGTTATGAAACTAATTTTTCATAAAACTGATTTAAGTAATGATGCCCGCAGTCGTATTCATTCAGTACTGAATTCCAGTCTGGGTGAAGATGAAATTAACTTTGTGATGAATTCATGTAACTTACCTCCTGAATTCAGGATGCATGATGAAGGTGGAGCCGAGCATATTTTTGAAATTGATTGGAATGCTGTGGTTAATGAAAATAACGGAGAAATCGATAAAATTCTGGTGACTCTGCGCGATGTCACAAAGCTACGAGCTTTACAAGCAGAGGCAAAATTGCAGCAAGAAGAGCTTAGTTATATAGCAGAAATTTTAAATGTAGAAGCTGAGAAATTTAATAAGTTTATTGACAATTCATATAGCTACATCGAAGAGAGTCGGCGACTCATCGTCAATGGTCCAGATGAGCGGAATAACGAAGTATTAAAGATACTATTCATCAATATGCATACTATGAAAGGTATTAGTCGTTCCTACAATTTGCATAACCTAACAAATGTGCTGCACGATGTGGAACAACATTACGCAGCCCTGCAGCGTGATTCAGAGATGAAATGGCAAAAGGAGAAGTTGGAGTCAGATATTCAAAAGGTTTCTGATCTATTTGATAAGTACAATGAGATCAATATTGAGAAGCTCAATCGTGGTACAGAGAAGAATAGGATTTCTTTGGAAAAATCTTTTCTGTGGCAGAAAATTGGTCTGCTTAGTAAACTCGATGCTTCGATGCTTTCAGCTCCTGACCAGGCGATCTTGTCAGAAACCAGAGAGGCTTTCTCTGCTATATTTATGGAAGCAACGGAGAAGGTTTTTTCTGAGATCTTTAGTATCGTTGATACGCTTGCCAGAGATTTAGGAAAAGATAAACCTCATATTAATATCGATAACCCTGGATTCAGCTTTACTGAAGATGGTTTAGATATTCTGCAGCATGTATTTATCCATGTTATTCGTAACTCTATTGATCATGGATTGGAGACTGCTAACGATCGCATTAACCTATCCAAGCCACCAGAAGGCAATATTAATATTGGTTTGCAGAAAAAAGATGAATTTCTAGAAATTCGTTATGCAGATGATGGGGCCGGCCTCAATCTTAAAAAGTTAAAACAGATGGGTTTGGATGAGTCTCTATTGCCTTCGGATCGTGTCGATGATCCATCAGCTATTGCAGCATTGATTTTTGAAGACGGTATTTCAACGGCTGTGGAATTGTCTGATATATCTGGACGCGGTGTGGGGATGGGGGCTATTAGACGATTTATTGAAGATGCCGGTGGTCGCCTCGAGCTTTATTTTGTCGATGAGTCTAAAGTTACATCTTCCTCTGAAACAGTACCTTTTGGGATTTCTATGTCCCTCCCTGAAAAATTTTACGACTGTGACTTAAAAAAAGCTGCGTAAGTAAGTTTACTCAACGTCTTTAATAAAATTAAATGGGTAAACTCACCTGATCTCGTCGTTACTGTGACTCTAATACTTTATAACAACAGCTTAAGGTTGAAAGCTCGGCTGTATTCTTAAGCAGCGGCGATGGGCAACCCATTTGCATGGTCCTACTCCTGTTCCACCCGACCACGCAGCATTGCATCGATTCTTACCAACAGGGTTGCCGTAACTAGTCCACTGATTGCAGTTATATTGGGGGTGTGATCTGTTTACACGTCTGCAGCATTCAGGTACTGGTTTTTTAATTATAATCGGTCGACAGCTTTTTACATTGAGCCATTGGCATGGACCGGCGCCAGGTACGCCTCCGCTCCAGGCTGCGTTGCACCGGCCTGCGCCGATAGCTGTCAGGTTCGAACAGCTGAAGGTGGGATGGGTATTGTTAATCCGACAACATTGACCGGCCTGTGCCACAGTCAGGTCATTGTCAGCTCTCACCGTTTCCGTTCCAGTTGTGATAAGTATTACTAACAAAGAAAGTATAAGCAGACAGAGGTTTCGCATCTTTATAACTCCAATGTTCATTCATATGATTGATATTGATTGCAAGACGATAACTCATTGGAAGTTAGCGTGTCTTTCCATGCCAGTCAATTCCGGAAAAAAGTTCAATTTAGGTTTGAGTGCGGTGTGGTAGGTTGATAATGATTCAAATTGATTGGTATTAGCGGGGATACAGGTCACTGTAGGTGTAAAAATGGTTGATTATCAGCCTTTATTTTAATTCCCATCATGTCAATGGATTGGTTGTCATCGCGCACAGGTAGTCAGGTTCATTCTTTTGCGTATGGTAGTTTTTCGGATGTAAAAGTTCGCCCCGCCGCAGACGAGGCTATGCTTTTAAAGCTGAGTCGGACCATAAAGAACAAGTTTATTCTTTAAGAGTGAAACCAACCTTAATGGTCACTTGCCAGTGGTCGACCTTATTGGTCTGGTGATCAATATTACCTCTAGTTTCCATAACTTCGAACCAGCGTAAGTTCTTAACCGAATTACCTGCTTTGGCCAAAGCTTGGCTGACAGCATCTTCGATGCTTTCTGGAGAAGTTCCTACTAGTTCAATTTTTTTATAGATATGATCTGACATTTTTTAAGTCCTTTCTGGCAGTGAAGTACTCATTTTCTTGCCTAGCAAAAAATTGACCACAGAACATGAAGTCAGCTGATCAAAAAAAAATAGCACTGAATATAGATGACAAACGGAATTCTTTGAATACACAAATCATAACATACTTGGAGATCTTATTTCGATATGGATTTAAACTCTTTCTAATCAAGTTGAGTCAACTGGGTTTTCTGATCAAAATATTTGGAGTTTTGAATTTGCTGGCATTACGAAGAGTTATGTTCTCGTTTTTCAGTAAGCTGTTCAGTTGATCAGGCTGTATTGGATGCAATGGGTGCTAGTTTTGATCCGTAAAGTTGATAAAAAGGGTTTTTATATTCAATGTGCATGTCGAGAGGCATAATCTTTTTGCGCAGTCGGCTTAGATGCACTTCCACTGTCCTTGGATTGACTGCTACGTTGCCCCAAATACTATTCATAATAGATGTGCGCTTGACCATTTGTTGAGGAGAGTTGGCTATCAGTAAGAGGATATCGAACTCTTTGGGGGTCAAGTCTGTTAAGGATCTATCTCCCTTAGATACATGACGCTGAGCGATATTGAAACTTAGCCTGTTATTGGCCGAAATAGTAATGTCTTTGACAACAGGCTGATTGATATTTGTAACGAGCGCAAAATCTATATTTTCCAGAGCCGATTGATCGGCTTGCTGGGCTATTGACTTGATGCGTTCATGGAGCGCCTCAATTTCAGGAGCTTCTTCTGCATTGTATTGTTGTAAATCAGCGCATTCTTTTCGCAAGGATGCAAACTCTTTGGATAATCTCTGAGATTCGCTGATCAGTTGTTTAGATCGGGTAATAAGGTCGTTGGAGCGGGCTATAATTTCGCTCGAACTGTTGTCATTGGTTAAGTGGATCATTCGGTCTGCAGTCTTGCGAATCAAGCCGGTATCAAAGGGGTTATATATTAATTCGACTTTTCTAATTTCTTTAAATTTGTTGCTAATGCTACGCGGTGAAGTGTTTATCATTAGAATCGGTATGGATGGATCTATTTTTTCTAGGGTAGCTTTCATGATAGTTCCATTTGAGATAAAACTATCAGAGTTAGTAACCATTAAATCAATGAGTTCGTTACTTAGTTTAGTCATACCCTGATCGATATCTGGAACAGTAATGACTTTATGGCCGCTTTTATGAAGCTCTTCATGCCATAGTGCGCGGGTGGTTGTGTTATTGTTTATGATTAATATTTGTCCCATACCTGCTTTTCCTTAATTTGGTGAGCATAGGAGGTTCATTTGCGAGAGCAATCAATATAGCCCCGAAAATAGTATATTTATAGTACTACATTATGTGCAGGCAATAAAATTAAAGCGCTTAAGATTTCGTAACAGAACCGCCCTTCTGTGCCCGCTTGTTCTGTTTACGGTCATTCGTTAGTATCATCGTGAAATTAAAAGAAAATATAGATCATTGAAAGGCACGATCTTTATGTAGGCTCGTCGTTGTTGAATGTTCTGGAAGCAAGGCTGGTCCTCGTTTTTTGGACAAATCTTTTCCCTGCCACTCCGGCATTGGATGTCCTTTGATGTTTCTATTCAATTATAAGTAAAATAGATAAAAAACTAATCAATTGTATTATCTGCAGGATGATAGACAATAGAATTATACATTCGAGATTTTTACTATCAAAGACTTTGGGACAATTTCGGCGCAGCCGCTGTCTAACTTGGCCTATTGTTTTCTTTGTTCTGTCTGGAGGTTGTAAAATGTATAGAACTGGAGAAAAAAGAGGGACTTGGTTATTGACTCTGTTCTTTTGTTTGGTGGGGGCCTCAGCAGAGGGGTATCAGGCTTTTAATAAAAATGCTGCCCAATATTGCTTGCGCAAAATGTCTGCTGTTGATCAGCAAAAATATGCAGCACGTCTAATGAACCTTGGAGCTAGTTACGGGCACGGTTGTCCCACTTGTGATCTTCAGCCTCAGCTTCGTGACGTGCTGGAAGAAGCAGGTGACTTAGGCTGGATTCGTCGCCAGTACATTGTGCATTTTGCCCTGAACACTAGATGGAAAAATCGAGAACTGTTTAAAGGTGAGTTTTTTTCCATCATAGAGAATGATGGCAGTACCGATTTCACCCAACAATTTTCCAAGGACGAGCTCAAGCAAAACCCATACCGTAGTCGATGGCTATATGACCCTAGAAAAGATGCTTTGAGTATGATGGATCTGGCCACGGAACAGCGAGTTCTAGATACAGAAGGCTATGAGGATGCAGCGGATCTGGTGGGAGGGGCGACGGTACATACCAAGGTAAGGGGGCAATTTAAGGGATACGGTGGTCATGTGATTCAGCTGTTTCCTGGGATTTATGCATCAGGCAAGCCTGGGAAAGATCTCAATAGTCCATTGATCCTTGATTACGCTACGGATGATACCCGGTCCTACGAAATGATGAAGTATCTTGGGGATAAAAAACTTTATAAACGACTACTTCGCCGGGGGTGGAAAGATGAGCAGAAAAGGGAAGAGCTGATTGAAAAAACCGTAAAGAGGATTCAGGCGGCGGAACCCACTTACATTGTTATTCCGGATGCTTTTTTCTGGGACAGCGTGCCTTGGTTGATGCGTATAGCGGAAAGGCAGCATCCATCCAGCTTCCTTACCAGGATACTTACTTCTCGAATTGTAACTAGTAGGTTTAAAAAGCTGGAGTTATCAGTCGAAGAAGTTGAGCGGAACATGCATGATGATTATTTTGAAGTCTTGGCTAGGGTCTCCCGCGGGGAGTACAATGGCAAAGTTGTGCCGGTGTTTCTGGCAACCCTTATTGATAATCCGGGTAAAGAAATTATCGGTCGTGGGTTACAAAATGAATTTTCCGAGCTCATAGGCACTTTTGTTCAGCATCTGACTGGCCTTGAATTAACCGACGAGCTGAGACATCAGTTTAGTCGGGTTAGCTATGAGCAAAATGATATTGCTTTGACTGATGATATGGGATCACTTGCAAAGTCGATGGATGCTGATGATGAAGCCTTAGCGGTTTCTTTTGAAAAGGCCATTGAGTCGGGAACCCTTGTCACGCATGG
>PBRN01000282.1 GCA_002725955.1 Pseudobdellovibrionaceae bacterium | reverse complement strand
TCTGTGATGCTGTCTCTGCTGACTTCTCTTTGCCTGGCTAATGCTGCTCAAGCCGGAACTTGGTTATGGCCCAATAAAAATAATGTGGTGCAAGTTGTAAGTGTTGATGGAGATCCAGCTAAGTTGTTAAAGCGCAATAAGCTGGCCATCTTTAAAGTTGCTTTCCAGCATTTTGACCCTTCAGTAAAAGGTAAGGTTAAGCTCTTAGAATTTGATGCGAGGATGCCGGCGCACAACCACGGTATGCTGACTAAGCCTAATTTTAAATCAGATGGTAAAGGCTACATAATCGAAGGTATTAATCTTCATATGTCGGGATTATGGGAGCTCACTTTTCGAATTCAAACTTCGCAAGATAATCAGACTCTGGTTGTTCCTATTCAGGTTCCATGATGCATTTAGTTCTTCAATAGAAGTTCAGAAGGATTGCCATGGCTTGGAGAAAATCAATTGCCCTAAGCATTGTTTTGCTTTCGTTGCCGGTAGTTGGTGTGATTTATTATATCAATCTTCAAGCTAAGTCAAAGGCTGCAGACGCTCATCTGTGGGAAAAATCCCAACAATTTCATGTTTCTAAGAAGCTTATGACGGTAGCTGATGAACCATTAGCGAAGTTAGGTCGTGCTTTCTTTTCTGAAACTGCTTTTTCTCAGAATGGTCAAATTTCCTGTGCCAGCTGTCACAATCCGGAGGCTCAGTTTGCTGATGGTTTAAAGCTGGGGCTTGCACTGGGACAGGTCAAACGTAATACTCCATCTATTGTTAATTCAGCTCAATTGCGCTGGTTGTTTTGGGATGGCCGGTCGGATTCCCTTGAGTCTCAAGCACTTGAACCTATAGAGACGATTCTTGAACATGGCATTACTCGTGCTCATGTGATCAATGTGATCGTTGATAAATATCAATCTGTTTGGGAAAGAACTTTCGGAGCGATTTCTCCGGTCATCCTCAGAGGTGTCCCCTTACCTCCTGCTTTGCCTAGGCCGATTAAAATTGAAGTTAGCAAGATAGCTTTGTCCCGAGTGATGGCTTCTATGAGTGATAGTGATTTACTGCTGCGTTATAGCGATGCAAGCAGTTCCTCCGGTTTACCAATTGAAGCCGTCATTGCTGAATCGCTGCAGGTTAAATCTTATTACCCTGAATCTTGGTATCAGGCTTATGAGGCGATGGATCCCAAATCTCGTCAGGAAATGGACCGCATGTTCATTCAGTTTGGTATGGCGATAGCTGCTTTTGAACGACGGATTGTGGCAGTTGATTCTCCGTTCGACCGTTTCCTTGCCGGTTGGAAAAAGGGGGGCTCCGTTGAAGAAGCTGCAATCAATGGGTTTGGTGATGATGAGGTGGAAGGTCTAAGGCTATTCACGGGCAAAGCCAACTGTACTTTTTGTCATAGTGGCCCGTTCTTTTCGGATGGTGAATTCCATAATATTGGTTTAGCAGGGGTTCCGGGGCAATTAGAGTTAGGCAGAGCACGGGGGGTACCCCTTGTTACCAATGGTTCGTTTCGTTGCCAGGTCATTGGTGTGTTGCGGCCGGAACTATTGACCTCGGAAACTTGTCAGATGTTGAAGTATCTGGATCCTGATAACCTCGATATTTTGGGGGCTTTCAAAACTCCTGGATTGAGAAATGTCGAACTTACTGGACCTTATTTTCATGATGGTAGGGCTGCATCATTAGACGAAGTGATAGATCACTATAACCTTCTGACGGCTAAGGCAGCCATCGGCCATCAGGAAGAAATCCTTGTGCCGCTTAATTTGACGGATAAAGAAAAGAAGCAGCTAATCGCCTTTTTGAATTCCTTGACCTATCCGGTTGAGGTGATGTTATCCTCAGATCCATAAGTGAGTGACTCTAAATTATTATTTTCATTGGGCCAGAGATCAAATCAAACTTTGATCATGGACTAACAACATGCTGTCGCAAAGGCCTATGTAAGTCATATCGCCCAGTTTTTTATGCCAAAATTACTGGTGTATTCTCTTTTATATGTCTTGTAAGTTTGTTTACAATAGATCATATCAACGATCTATTTGTGATATCGTTGGTGACTGACTTGAATGTGAAGCAATACCCTGTGGTAGTTTTTCCATATTCAATATGGCAAGGTTCAGACCAAGAGATTTTTAAAGGGTTATTATGGATAAGAAGCCTACACTAGCAGCGGCAATTATCACCTTCAATGAAGAGGAAAACATTGAAGCATGCTGTGCTTCGTTGAATGATCTGGTAGATGAGATTATTGTGCTTGACTCATATAGCAAGGATAGAACTAAGGAAATCTGTGAGCGTAATCCTAAAGTTAAGTTTTATCAGCATCCGTTCGATGGGCACATTCAGCAGAAAAATCGGGCATTACAGTATTGTAAAACGGATTGGGTTCTTAGTCTGGATGCTGACGAGAGATTGAGCGAGGAGCTGAGCCGATCCATTTCAAAGTTTCTCGGCAACAACCCTAAGGAAGTTGGTGCAAAGTTCCCACGGCTTAATTATCATATGCATCGTTTTATCCGTTATGGTGGCTGGTACCCTAATGCTCGTTATCGATTGATTCGCAATGGTTGTGCTCATTGGGGAGGAGAGAATCCTCATGATACATTGATACTCAATGGTCCGGGCGCTGTGCTCAAAGGTAATCTGATCCACTATAGCTGTAAGGATTTGGCTGACCAGGTGAAAACCATCAATCAATTTTCTAGTATCGTGGCTTTGACTCGGTATAACAAAGGCAAAAGGACCTCGTGGTTCCGTTTATTGTTTAAGCCTTTGAGTAAGTATATGGAGATATATTTTTTAAAGAGAGGGATGCTGGATGGTCTGCAGGGCTTTGTGATTGCTGTGAGCTCGGCTTATTCTACTTTTTTGAAAGAAGCCAAGCTTTGGGAATTGACACGTTTAGGCTCTGATAAGCCTAGTAACCTATCTGGTTTATATAAAAAAGAGCTGGAACGTAGTGGTGACTGATATCTCCGTTTTTTGATGGATAAGTTATGTGCGGTTCTATTGGCTGAAAAATAAAGAAGTCTGATCGAAAGGATCAGACTTCAAGGTAAAAAAACGCATAAGGAGGTAGGTTCAAAGATCCCCTACCTCCTTACGACTACTAGATAAATTCATAGCATCACCTCCTTTCCAAAGCGTTTAGCTTTTCCGGGTCAAGGCTTTTTAGGCCCACCCTCTTAATAGTTCTTATCGGCAGATGTTATAAAACCCTAAATTCAAAATTCAGGCCATTTTTACATCCTTGGGTGCCGGTTTCTTTTTTTTAAATTCTTTAATTACAGTGGGTTATCCTTAGTTCTTCAGCTGGTTTCCAGCAATTGTCGCTGTCGTGGTTCCCTTTTAATAAGTCATTTGGTGCCTTTGACGTACTGCTGGAAAAAACGTTGTGAAATGCAGTAGGGCTTATGCTTCTTCGGAGGCATTGCTAAACATAACTTGCTTAAGTTCAGGCTGATGATTGTTTTCGGTTTGTTTAACTTAGCTATTAAACTAAAATCGAAAATGTCTGTGGGATCGGAATATATTGTGCAGCTGCAGTTGGCATGTGTGATCTGATTTGCAAGAATGTTTCTCTCTGAAGAGAGAGTTCTGTTCAATGAAGGATAGAAAGTAGAGACGAGGGTTTACACATAGATTCAATAACGGACAAAAGAGCCATTTCCCAGCGCAGAGTCAAAGTGACTGTCATTACTGCGATCATATCTGACTTTATTGGTAAAATTATCCCTCTTTGCACGATCGCATATGGTAGTCGGATGCTGGGTAGTCGTGCTTTTGGTGAAAGTCAATTTAGTCTTTACTTACTCGAGTTTTTTGGGCCCGTGATTGTTTGGGGATATTTTTTTATTGCGGTGAATGAATTGGGCCGTAACCAAGGCGATCGAGAAAAGACCAAACAGTATTGCTCTCAGATCCTTGGGTTAAGGCTTTTGCATTCGTCTTTTTCTGCCCTCTGTGTTTTGGGTATTGCCCTCTTTAATCCCCGGTACATAGAGTATCAGTCGCTGATCGTGCACCTAGCTTGTATGATCATGCTTGCAGGTTTTAGTTTGGAATTTTATTTCATAGGAACTCAGAAACTGATAGCTATGCATATTTTGTTGGTGATCGGCAAATTATCTATTTTTGCAGCTGTGGTTTCTTTCGTCCATTTTCCGGAAGATGTCTTGGCATTTACCACCATTACCTATGGTATTAATATATTTAATGCCATTGTTAGTTATATTTACGCTTCGAAACAGCTGGGACTTATTTTACCAAGGCTCAAAGGTGCCGCCAAGGTATTTAAACAGTCAGTTCCTTATGGAGTATTTTTTGTTTTAATGATTCTGACTGAAAGAATCGATGTCCTGATCGTGGAATGGATTGGGGGCAGTGAAGCGGTTGGTGTATATTCTCCAGCTTTGCGATTATATATGAGCATATATACTTCAATCATCGCCGTTGGAGCCGTTTTCTATAGTGAATCATCAGCTAAAGATAATGCTGTGGGAGCAAGTAACCTTATTCGGCAGGGTTTCTTGACTCTTTTTGTAATCTCATTACCGGTTTCGTTTGGCTCATGGTTTTTGGGTGAACAGTTTTTTGTTGACTTATTTGGAGAACAATATCGTGGTAGCAGTGAACTATTTTCTGCGCTGACCTTCGGTCTTTTGGGGCAGGCCATTATATATGTGACGGTATTTCAGATATTATTGCCTAAGCGAAAAATCAGGGTGTTGTTGAAAGTGTGGCTTGTTGGTTGGCCTCTAGCCGCGGGTTTATTGGCGCTGATGGGATCAAATTTTGGTGTGATTGGGGTTGCATGGGGTGTGAGTTTTACGAGACTTATTCAAGCTGGTGCCTTGCTATTTATGTGCCGGCATGAATTAGAGCGATTGCCCATTAATGAGTTAAAACTAGTTGCGATACCATGTATTGCTATGATGTTGGTATTGAAATTATTGCCTGGAGATATGCACTGGTTATATTTCTTGGTTGTGGGTGCCATTGTTTTTCTGGGGGTATTCTTGGCTACTAACCGTCATATCTTTCATCAATTAGTTGGTGCTGTCGTTTCCCGTAATCCTAGTTAGAATCATTTTTCATCTGAGGTTATATTGATGTTCAAGTCAGGTCTAAAGAAAAGGCAGATGATTGTGATTGCCGTGGTAAGCATCATACTGGTTTCTGTTTTTCATCGGGGTATTATGAATCTACCGATGACTGTATTGGTTCGGGACGATACTCCTTTGAAAGGAGCTGATTATATTATTTTGCTGATGGGCGCCTACGGGGAACGCACTGGTCATGGGGGGCAGCTTTACCAGGACGGGTGGGGTAAAAAAATTATTTTTGCTGAAGCTCAGGATAGTGATGCTACTCGCAGCGGTTTGGCTATGCGGGATGGTCGTGCGACAGAAACCTTATTAAAGCGGATGGGTGTCCCTACCAAAGATATGGTTTTTTTGTCCGAAACCAGCAATACATCTACCTTTGAAGAAGTCAGAGCACTGTTGGAGTATATAAAACAGATTGATCCGGCGGCTTCTCGTATTATTCTGGTGACGAGTTGGTACCATTCCAGAAGAGCAGCCTGGATTACGGATAAAGTGAATCAGACAGGAATGATCGTTGAATCTGCACCCACTAAAAAACCTCAGGCATGGTGGACGCACGAAAGGGATTTCCTTGCTGTATTTAATGAATATTTAAAGTGGGCTTATTATTTACTTGTCTATTAGGTCATTTCGTTATTATCCGTCTTTTGTGTCTCCATGTTTTATAAGCATTGATTCGGTTCAAACCAGCAAGCCTGTCTCGAGCTGGCCTTGATTCCATTTTCATCATGTACGATTCTTTTGCCATAATCAGTTAGACTTACCCAATCGTCAGAGGAAACCAGATTCAATCCGGTAAGCTCTTGGTTGTTGCCGGTGAATGACCAGGCTATGTAACCGTATGGCTGATCTCTTTGGTTAGCCTCAGCCATAATCGTTTCACATGGAATTGGGGGTTGAAAAGGATAATGGCTGCAGGCAAATTCTCCAGCGACGAATGGAATACGCTGATCTCTAACAAAAGCAAAGCTATCCTTTACTTTTTGTTTATCGGCAAAGGTATCATACATGTGCAAACTAAAAATAATCTGCGGGTCAAAGGCTAGTAACTGCTTGTAGTTTTCTCTAATACTGCTGAAATCTTGTCCCCAGCCGCGAGCATCAATCATCACCACATGATTGAGACCGTGATTTCTTATCTTAATTAAGGCCTCTTTGTAGGTATTCACATAGGTTGATAGTTTATCCCAACTGCCATACCACTCATTGGCGATGTTCAGGATTAGGTATGATTGGTGATCTAGGAGTAGTTGTTTGATTCTAGTGCTTGTCAGGTAGGATACCATTTTATCCATATCGTTTGGATTATTAGAGCCGGTAACGTTCTGCAAAGTGAGCACCCCAATTAATTTTAGTTGATGTAACTGTTGCAAAATTTGATCAAGCTCTTCAGCTTGATGAATATCTTTGGGATCGCAGCGTTGGTGACGGGGTAAATTATCAGCACACCAGATGATTCTCACGGTATTAAACCCGAGACTTTTGATCGTTGGTAGAGCGCTTAGTGTTTTATCTTTAAAATAGCTGTGGGGGTTATTGATTCCGCGAATGACGAAGGGGAATCCAGCCGCATCATATAAGGTGCCGTCATTTACTGAAAGAGTATGTTGATTTTTTACCTCTTTTCTCTGTGATGTTTTCCTTGGGCTTGTTTCAAGATAGGAGGTGACTGATGTTGATTCACCGGTGAAGGACGCACGAGGGCCACAGCCGCAAAAAATCATCATAAACAATAACATTGTTTTTCGCATAAAATATTTACTATTTAAAATGCGTGGTAGTGGAGTCAAGTCTTGCCGAGGGTGAGGGCTGGAAGTAGGAGTCATAATTGAACCTTTAGGCAGAGTATTATGAATAGTGACTTAGATCATAAAATTAAATTAACCTTAAAAGTCAAAACTAAAATTAAAATATAATATTTTTTTATAGAAAGTTATTTATATATCGTTTTGACCATATATAGTTACAAATAAAAATTAATTATGCTTAAAGTTGGGATCATATATTGAAAAAGATAGAGATAATTTTGAAACAATGGATAGGCTATAGCCTCTTGGTTTTAGCGATAGCAAGTACTGGCTGGGCTGATCAAATTGCGGCTGAAAAAAATGTAGCTGGTGACAATCTAGCTGCTGATGAGAGGCTGGCTGATGATGATTTCTGGATAAAAGGTGAACTTTACCACCTTAACCTGACGGATTTTCCTGTCGTCAATGATCAGGGGCAGGACGCTTCGGTTGATCTCCTCATTGGTTATGATCAACGCGGGTTTGCCAGGGTTGAAACTACCTATGTTAGAGATCAATTGTCCGAATCATATGTTCTATATCTTAAGTGGGGTAACATTCAGGTGGATCATATTAATGCTGATCAGATCCTGGAGCATTATGTGCTAAGACCCCGGTTTTCCGGTTACGAACAGTCCTTGAAGATTATGATTTCCAATCTTGAGGCGGCTTTGGCTGCTGGTATGGTTGAGCACAATACTAGGGCTATCGATGCTGCAATTGATTACTTGCAGGCACTGCTGGTGGCAGCTAGAGAACAAGAAGCATAGTAGCTGCAGGATTGCGACCTCATTGGGTTCATAGGGAGCTGTTGCTCCCCATGGGGCAATATTCTACTAAGCAAATATCTGTTAGCTAAATACTTCATTCAGAAATTGAAAACAACTACTCCAGGCTCGATCAGCTACGGTAGCATTGTAGATGGTGCCGAAGGCAGGATCATTAGCAGCAGGGTTGGTAAATGCGTGCACTGTGCCGCCGTAGGCATGGACTTGCCAGTCAACTTGGGCCTTGCTCATTTCTTGCTCAAACTCAAGTACCTGCTCTGGTGTGACCATGGGATCATCATGTCCGTGCAGCACCAGTACCTTACTGTTGACTTCATTTACGGGAAGTCCGGGGCCATGGAGTAAACCATGAAAGCTCAC
>PBRN01000281.1 GCA_002725955.1 Pseudobdellovibrionaceae bacterium | reverse complement strand
ATTCAGTGAAAGGTTAGGGAAAATCGGTTTATCCGTTAAAATTAGCGGAGACTTTTCAGAAGCCTCAGCCTCATCAAGACAAGAAAAAGAAACTATCCTGCTCTCGAGCAAAAAAGCCACTCCAATCAAAAGCAAGAGATTTGTAAACACCTGCATTCAATTTTTTGACTACTTATTTAAAAGAACAGGCCTAGAAAAAGTCTTACGAAGGATAGCTTCACATATTATTATGACTGTTTATCCCGTAGAGATCGAAGACCTCCCCCCCGAAATGGAAGGTCTCACTATCATGCATCTTAGTGATCTGCATATTGACCGTAACCCTGAATTAGCCAAAACCATAAGTAACAAAACTAATAATGTAAAAGTAGATATCGTTTTTCTCACTGGCGATTATATGGATCATTACCATGCAAATTTAGAAGAAGTCTGTTTTTTAATCAAAAAAGCATGCAAGAACATTGATTCAACTTATGGGTTCTATGCGGTACTCGGTAATCATGATACCTATAATCTGATTCCTTACCTAAGCAAGATTGGTATCAAAACAATACTTAACGCAACCCATACCGTTACTACTCACTATGGAGATCTCATTATCACCGGTATTGATGATTCACATAGTTTTTTTTCGCCTCAAATACTTGAAGCTATGGATGAGGCCCCTACAAGATCTGAAAATGC
The DNA here is from genome assembly GCA_002725955.1 of Pseudobdellovibrionaceae bacterium. GTDB lineage: Bacteria > Bdellovibrionota_B > Oligoflexia > Oligoflexales > Oligoflexaceae. Next base: position 12,186 of record PBRN01000281.1, on the reverse strand, counting down.
CATCAGGATCTTATTAGCACACTCTCCTGAAGCTTATAAATGGGCAGCCAATAGGCTTTATCAAATCTACCTCACAGGCCATACTCATGGAGGCCAAATTTGTCTACCAGGAGGAAAAGCTATTATTACTGGAGATTGCGAGCGAAGCCAGATCAAAGGAAAATGGGTTTACAAAAAAATGGTGGGCTTAACTAGTCCAGGAGTTGGTGTAAGTGGCTTAACTCTTAGACTTTTTTGCCCTGCAGAAATACCTATTTATATTTTGAAAACCCAAAGATCATAGATCAGTCATTTTACAACTCAACAAAGCCATGACGAATGGCATATCGAGCCAGCTCAATTTGAGAGCGTAAACTAAGTTTATCCATAATATTAGCTTTATGTCTATCAACCGTTTTCACGCTAATATGAAGATCTTTAGCTATTTCTTTGGCGGTTAAAGCATGGGCAACACAGCACAGGACATCCACCTCGCGCGGGCTAAGAGGATGATTGATTGAAACCGAGGATCTCGATTTTTCCTTCTTCACCTCAGGTTTAGTTCTAATGCTGGCATCAGAAAAATAAGTCTGCCCCTGCGCTACCTGTCGAATAGCTTGGCAAATAGCAAGACTACCTTCAAGCTTTGATATCAAACCATGAGCCCCTATGCGTGAAGCATGGAGTATATTCTCATCACTATCAAAAGCAGTAATAAAAAGAACCCGTATATCAGGTTTTATCTTTTGTACCTTTTTAACAAGATTGAAAGTTGGCGTGCCCATATAAGCATCTAAAAGCAAAAGATCTGGCATGTGCTTCTGCACCAAATCTAGCGCATCACTAGATTGCCCACTGTCTGCTACGACCTCAAGGTCAGACTCACGCTCCATCATATAAAGCAAGCCCTCTCTAACAAGAGGATGATCATCCAGGATAACAAGACTGATATTTTGCATCATGAAAACCCGTTATTGTGTAAGTTGATAAAGAATCATGCATTCATATTTCATGATATGATCTAAATTAGATCAGCATATCATTCATTTTTGCCTGCCCAAAAATTCACCTGCTATTCAGCTTTGTTGTTCAACTCATTCAGATGTATCAAATTGTCTAACACAAAACAACTATAAAATCTCAATCCAGTTTCAGTTATAAAAAACCACCCAAACAAATAAATCTAATAAAAACAGTTGTATATTAAAAATCAATGCTATGGCGGAACGCAGTATTAAGGATAATGACCTCATTACATTCGATACCATCGTAATTTCAGTTTGAAATAGGGTAGCTAAAAAATAAGCAGAACCATGACGTAGAGTAACTAGAGGCACAAAGTGATAAGTGGACTTCTTAGAATCATTGCGTGCCTAAAAGTTCTAAGTTGACATCCGGGTTACCTCTGATACCATACAAAAATATGGTAATTGAGACTGAGGGGGACCTAATGACTGCAACACCGCTATTTCCGGCAGAAGAAGAACTAATACATAATCAAAGCACTATGTATTTAGCGATTTTTGGCCGTATAACATGCGATCAAGCCATCAGCTTAACCCCCCAATTTATGCATTGGAGCGACAATGTATGGCTGCTAAACCTAGCCCCTTGTCAAAGCTACTGGCAAAAAAGAGCTAAAAACCTGAACCTCACAACGACAGAGCTTATCAAACAATTAATCACTCAGCTAAAAGGCGAAGACTGTTGGAAAGTGGTTCTATGTCAGCAACCCTGGCAAGGAGTACTCATGTTAGCTGTTATGAGTCATAAAAACTTGGATGGCTTCATTGATCTTAATAGCCGCTTTGGCTCTAACTTATTTAACCATTTATCCTGGGAAGGTTGGTGGCATGGCTTGGACCAACTGATTGCGCATATGAGGAAAATTAGCAGCCCTAATGTACATCTAAAAACATTTTTTCAGCAATCCCGCCAAATGCAAAAATCCATGACTAAGATGGGCTTACAAAGCCCATGGGAATTAAAAGATATTGCTACAGGCTTAAAGCGCAGGTTTGGTTCGATCATCAGCGAAGCATGGCATTATGCGTTTCAAAACAAGAATCTACCCCATCATGACACATCAAAAATTTTTGCTGCCTGGTTTCCATGGCAACAGTATCCTTTGCCACAAAACACTTTTTGTAAACGAAATCTAGATTTCCCACTACATGACTGGCCCTTAATGAAGCAGTATTTACGAGAAGATCTGAACAACCTTTGTTTGCAACCTTCTCTTAAAAAAGAAGAACGTATCATTCGCCTGGAGTGGTGCCTCATCCTTCATGATATGACCTCACTTACTATTCCCATCTGTTTTCGTCACCCTCACCCACTTTCCGCAGAAGCACCGCATCAGGAAACAGCACTACTCCAGGCTTATTATCAATTTAATCAAGTGACCCAAAAGCAGTACTCTCAAAATCATGAAGAATGTAACCCGATGCCACCTGTTATTGCCTGGAAGCTAATCATCAATGAAAAAATCACATTAAGCCCTAATATATTCGATCTATTCCAAGAAAATAATCATGATCAAAAGCAATTACTACAGCTGGAAAATAAATTATCACTTTCATTAGAATGTTATGAAAATAGCTTAGACTGGCTTCCCGAGGATTCCTTTAGAGAACCTAACTACCAAGATAATGAAACCATCGTAAACCTTAAGAAGATGGCCTATCCATCCCTAGAAGCCATGGGCAAGAGTCGACCATTGTACCTTTATGATCAACCGAAACCATTAAAAGAACCGCAAAATCCTGGCACTTTTTTAGAGCGAATACTGGATAAATGGTGGCAAAAAAGCATTCATGGCCAAAGAGATTACTATCAGTTAACAGATGGTCAAAATCGTTCTTTTTGGGCTTATCACAATCAAAAAGGGAGTTGGTTTGTTCATGGCATCTTTGGTTAAAAAACATCGCTGGTATGAATGGCTTTGCCACAGTAACTTTAGTTTTCTTACCGGATCCTCTCATCCCCATGAGTATGTTAATAGGGCGATCGCATTGGGGTATCAGGGCATAGGCATCACAGATCTTGATGGCGTTTATGGCATTGTCAGAGCCTGGCGCGCTTTGAACGAGAAGATAAAACAAGAACAGACATCACTACATCTATCTTATGGCGCCGAATTCCATATGGCAGCAGAACACCATCTACCTCTATTATTTAGAGATACCTGCGTACTTATAGCTCAGAACATGGCAGGTTACAGTGAACTATGCCAGCTCATAAATGAGAGCCATCGTAAAAGTAAAACCAAGGGGTATCTCCCCTTAAGCACTTTACTCAATCATAATACTGATCATCTCTTGTGTTTTCTGCCGATGCGAGGATTAATCCGTCGCAACGAGCACAAACAACTAAGTGAAAAAATAGCCCTGCTAAAAGATAAGTTTGGTGATAGATTAAACCTCGTTATTAGCAGACATCTAAGCCCATGTGAAGATTGTTGGATTACACCGACCCTTGATCTCAGCAAGGAATTTACCGTTCCCTACATCATGAGTCAGGACCCATGGTTTCATGACCACCAACAAAAAGATCTGAATGATCTGGTTCATGGGATCCGCAACAACCAAACGGTTGATCAGGCAGTAAGTCATATGTTTGCCAATGGAGAAAGAAGCCTAAGGGCAAAACAGAGCCTTCACTGGCGGTACCATAATATCCCAGGTTATGAAATGGCAATGGTCAGAAGCGATGCATTGATGCATAGCTGCCAATTCCGCATTAATGATTTACATTACCAGTACCCCAAAGAAATGATCCCTCATCAGATGAACGCCCAAGAATACCTAGAAGTCATCAGCTGGAGATCAGCTAAAGAGCGTTTTCAACCTTTGCCTGATAAACTAGCACAAACCATTCAAAAAGAGCTCAAATTAATTCAGGAATTGAATTTTGCTGATTACTTTTTAACCGTCTGGGATATTGTAAACTGGGCGCGTCAGCAAAACATCCTGTGTCAAGGCAGAGGTTCGGCTGCTAATTCAGCTGTTTGTTTTGTTTTGGGCATCACGGCAGTGGATCCTTCGCTGTTTGATTTATTATTCGAACGTTTCATCAGCCTAGAACGCGGTGATCCACCGGATATTGATGTGGACTTTGAACATGAACGTCGAGAAGAAGTCATCCAGTATATTTATAGCCGCTACGGCCGCTCAAAAGCCGCAATGGTAGCCAATGTCATCACTTTTAAGAGTCGGGGAGCCATCAGATTTACTGGTAAAGCTTTAGGAGTGCCAGAAACCATACTGAGTCAGGCCTCAGTCTTACAAGAAACACGAATATATCGTAGAGAAAATTCTCCCGCTTGTTTAAAAAAGCTCAAAGAACAAGGTATTAGCGAAAAAATGCTTAACGAAATACCCTGGAAAATATGGGGAGCTATGGCTGAAAGACTCAAAGGCTTTCCTCGCCATATGGGGGTTCATTCGGGAGGTTTTATTATATCCCATCAGGACTTACATCACTTATCACCTCAAGAACCTGCTACGATGAAGGGAAGAACTGTTCTACAGTGGTCAAAAGAAGACATTGAAGCACTACAGTTATTTAAAATTGATATCCTTGCTCTCGGTATGCTCACAGTGATCCGCAAAAGCTTCCGCTATATCAGTGATCACTATAACCAAAATTTTTCACTAGATACAATCCCCCAAGAAGATCCAAAAACCTATCAGATGATTCAACAAGCAAAAACGGTAGGTACTTTTCAAATAGAATCCAGAGCACAAATGTCAATGTTACCCCGCTTATTACCAAAAACATTCTATGATCTCGTTATTCAAGTTGGCATCATTCGGCCTGGACCGATTCAGGGTGGGCTGATCCATCCCTTTCTAAGACGTCGCCACGGATTAGAACCGATCATATACCCAGATCCCAAACTAGAGCCTATCCTGAAACGCACCATGGGAGTGCCTATATTCCAAGAACAAGTGATGCGCATAGCTATTGCTGTCGGAGATTTTACTCCTGGTGAAGCCGACTCATTACGTCGCCACTTGGGAAGCTGGTCAATGGGGAAAGATTTTACCCCTTTGATTACAAGATTAGCAGAGGGTATGAGAAGTAAGGGAATGGCAGAAACTTTTGTGCAACAAATTTTGGGTCAACTAAAAGGTTTTGCGGACTATGGTTTTCCAGAATCCCATGCAGCCTCTTTTGCCCTGTTGGCCTATGGTTCATCTTGGTTGAAGTGTCATTTCCCCGCTGCATTTTTCACCGCTCTCCTCAACTCACAACCGATGGGTTTTTATTCACCTCATGCTCTTATCACTAATGCAAAGAGAGAGGGGGTCGCCATTTTCCCTATCTGCGTTCAATCGTCTCAATGGTGCGCAACTATGGAAAAATCTCAGCAAGGTCATTGGGGCATTCGCCTTGGCCTAAATATGGTCCGTGGTCTAAAACAAGATTCAGCTCATCTCATGGTCGCCCAAAGAAAAGAAGGAGGACCCTGGCATAATATCTTAGATTTTTTAAGAAGATCAGAACTATATCGAGGAGACCTTACTGCGCTCGCAGCTGCAGACACATTAAAAACTTTTGGCGCCGACCGGCGCTGTGCTATTTGGTTAGCTGAAGCAGCCCCCTTTGCTGCACTTATGGAAGACAACGATTTAGTCCACCATTTTGGCAAAGAAGAACCTTTAGAGAAATCACGACAGGATTTTCAGTATAGCGGCACATCTCTTGGTGATCATCCGACTAAAATAATTAAAGAACATCACTGGTGCTTTAGAGTAAAGCCACAACAAATAAAATTAGCCGCCGATATTCCAAAACTCATACCAAATCAAGTCATTCATGTTTTTGGAATGGTTCTGGTTCGCCAAGCACCACCCAGCGCTAAAGGTATGGTTTTTCTGACACTCGACGATGAAAGCGGCTTTCTTAATTTAGTCTTTACTCCTCAGATATATGAACGTTACCAAGAACTGATAAATAGCCAAGGTTTTCTCTGTGCTGAAGGCAAGCTGCAAACTATCAATGAAGGACATTCCATTATGGTCAAAAGAATCTTAGCGCCAACTATAACAAAAGCAGATGTGATCCCGATGCATGCTGAAAACTATTCCTTAAGTGAAATCAGAGAACAAAGGAATCTGATCCTCGATCGTGCCCGCAATTATATGTAGACTTGGCGCAAAAATTTAAGAAGCGTCAAACTTTAACTCAACATTCTCAATATCTTTTGTGATCTTCTTGACATGAACCTTATTAACCTGTCGAACTAACCTTCCTAACAAAGGAATCCTTTCATAGATATCACCCATGTTAATCACATCCTGTTGCCGGACAACTCTGTTACCACCTTCTTCAAAGGTAAGGATTGATAGCCCCTTTAATAAGATTGGCTCATCTTGAATAATATAATCCGCTTCCCATTGACAAAAATAAGTATCAGCCGTCAAAGCTTCACGAACAGTCTTAATAGGACCATCAGTGAAACTGAAAAAATTTCGGTAAAACTTAGTCAAATCACCCTTTCCCTCGATACGCATAATGGCATCTTCATAAATAACATCATCAGTATAGTAGCTCATGATCCCTTGCCAATTAGAACCATCAATATCAATGACTGCCTGCGCCGCTTTTAATCTTTCAGCCTGCAGAGCATCATCGGCTAAAAGCGTGCTGCAAGGCATAAGTAGGCATGTCAATAAAAGCAAATAGATTTTATTCATCATGATCTCCTCAATCATATAATCCCATAAAAATAGGGGCCGATTCTATGACTTTACTTTTGTTACTGCAAAGCTTTTTCACCCAGAAAAGATAGTCATAGGTTAACTCTCCAATCTCACGAAAGCCAATTTCCGAAAACGACAAGAGGGAAGGCGAAAAGAGAAAGATTCATAATAAAGGATACTTTTAGGCCTAGTAAAATTCATTAGCGGAATGATGAACAGTGGTGTAATCTTATGCCAGTTTTGTATATGTCTCAACAGCGCAGGAAGCCATGCACTATCAACATAACAGAGTGTATAACATGACAGAGTGTATAATATGACAGTCCGAATCCTTACCATTTCCAAACCATATGTAGCTGCGGCATATAGAGATAAGCTCAAGCAAATCGCTGCTCTTGGCCAGATGAAAATGGGTCTTATCTGTCCACCTGCATGGGGCAACCAGACATTTGAATTTCCAAATAAAGACGATGACAAAGACTTATGGATACGAACCTGCCCGATTCGCTTTAATAATAAAAACCATTTTCACTACTATGTCGGCATCAAAAAACTGATCAAAGAATTTAGCCCTGATGTGATCAACTGTGAAGAAGAACACTACTCACTGGTCACTTTTCAAGTCGTGAAAATAGCAAAATCCATGGGTATCCCTTGCCTATTCTATACTTGGCAAAATATTCTTAAGCGTTACCCACCACCGTTTTCATGGATTGAATCTTATGTTTTCAAGCATTGCATGGTGGGCATTGCAGGTAATCAAGAAGCAAAAGATATCCTGGTAAACAAAGGCTTTAAATATGAGATCCCCGTCATCCCTCAAATGGGAGTACGTCTCAATCAATTTCAACCTCCCGCAAACCATGATCGCTTGCAACGCCAGCAAGAACTGAATTTCCCCAAGGGTTTACAAATCATGGGATTCGTTGGCAGGCTCGTTAAAGAAAAAGGGATTCAGGATGTTCTCAACGCAATGACCAAACTGAATAACCTTGGCCTGGTGATATTAGGTTCTGGGCCATTTCAACCAGAACTGATTCAGTTAACGAGCCAGCTCGGTATCAAAGATAGGGTGGATTTTAGAGGGAGCATCCCCTCAAACCAGGTCGCTCATTATATGCAGGGCTTTGATTACCTATGCCTACCTTCTCATACTCGTTCCAACTGGAAAGAACAATTTGGTCGTGTTTTACCGGAAGCTATGGCTGCTGGAGCAATACCCGTTGGTTCTAACTCAGGAGAGATACCATCAGTCATCGCAGATGCCGGAGTTGTTTTCAAAGAAGGTGATGCCGATGATCTCAGTGCTCAATTACAAGATTTAATGGGATCAACTGAAAAAATGAAAGAGTTGCAGAGGAAAGCTCTAAAGCGATGCCTCGAAAACTATACAAATACCCAGATTGCCAGCCATTTTATTAAAGCTTTTCAGCTAAGCATGCATCCCAAGCAACAACAGAATAGTCATGCCAAGCTGAATCAATGCATCGAATAGAGTTAAATATCAATGAAGATAATTCCTAGATCTGGTATTTCATTAAATACCCAAATCAGACAGCATCTTCATCAAAGACTGTACTAGCGGGTTACTCATAGAAGCTTTAGCTGGTGAGACTAAGGTATCACTCAGATCTGGTTGTCCTAAATAATCTTGCAAATGGGCTAAAAAGTCACCTTCGGTAACAATATGCCATTGCCCTTTTTCTCGTTCGACCGCAAGAGCTTTCACAGGTGCCTCTCGCAGAATAGCCAGAGCTGCTCCCACTTCAGTTTCGTCTTTAACTCGCTGGTTCCTGTGTAAATCAATATCTTTAACACAGATATCACCCTTACCCGGGCGGATAGCCATCAAATGCTCATAAATACAACGATCCGAAATAAGACCCGCCAGCTCATTGTGATCAAAAACCAACAAATGATGGATTTCATGCTCTTTCATCAAAGCCAAGGCATCATCTAGCTTACACTCTAAATCTACACAAAGAGGTGCTTTAAATGGGTTGCTTAAACCATGGCCTATCAATTGCCCCGTCTGCATTTTTAGTCCCCTCTATTTAAAGATTCCTAGATGATACAAATTCAATTTTTTAAACTTATATATCTTGATATTATAATACTTGTTTTATGAGGAAACAATCTGGTCATAGGATAAAACATCTTGCAGCATTTTGTCTTCGGCTATGGTAGCCTTATGTTAAAATCTAGTAGACAAATCACTATCCCTTGCGGCTATCATTTTCCATTTATTCTCAAAGGTTTTGCCCGATCCTTTGGTTATGGCAACCATTGGCAACCAAGGTCAACATGGAATTTTCCCTTGATAGGACCGTCTCCAGTTTTAGCCTATCCTAAGGAAAATTCAGCAATTCATGGAATACTTTTTGAAATACAAGAAAGTGATCTGCCGAAACTGGATCAAAGAGAGTCAGGCTATCGCCGCCTGGAAATTACCGGACAAAAAATTCAGGATTACAACAAAGACACCAAAGGATGGATTTATATAGTAGATAAGTTACAAGAACCAACTAGATTAAGGCCCATTATTCAATCCTATGTTGATGTTATACTTGCTGGAGCTCTCTCGCACTCTACACAAATGGCTGAAGACTTTATCTGCACCACTCGAGGATGGGATCACGAACCTGGATGTTGGCTTGATGACCGGAAAAATCCTTTATACCCCAGAGCTCTAACACAGATCAACAAAGAGTCATACGATGCCTTACTGAAAAAAAACATTCCTCACGCCATCCACAAAAGGATTGAATTTAAACCTTAGAACGAAAGAATAATGTAGATCCGATCACCATAATCTAACATAGGAATATATTTTGAATAGTGACAAACATAGAAAAGAGATTCATTGATCGCTATTGAGGCAAGCGTTATGAATGCTATACAGAAATTTACTCTTCCACTTCTAAGCTGCTATATCCAGCATCTGCTTAACGACAACAACTAACTGTTCTGGGTCAAACGGCTTAACTAACCAGCAAGTGGCACCATGACCTCGGGCTTCTTCAGTAGTAGATCTATTCCCATCCACAGATAACATCAAAATTGGTATTTTGTTGCCAGAATCGCGAATATTATCTAAAAATTCGATACCAGTCATATTAGGCATCATTTGATCTGTAATCACTAAATCAATAGACGAATCGCTATTTATCTTATTGAGACCAATTTGACCATCTTCAGCAACAATAACATCAAATGCAGCATCCTCAAGGACGCATCTCAGAAGGTTGCGAATCATTTTATCATCATCTATGACTAAAACTTTCATTCGGCTCCAATCTATACGTATCATCTTTTCTTACGGGACAAAGCCTTTAGTGATCATTTTCAAAGATAAAGAACAAAATTAATCACTAATTTTTATATAACGCTTACCATTATTATACACGGAAACTGAAAATGTGTTAACAACGACCATAATCCAACACCGATCAGTTATTATATGTAGCCAAATACTGACCTATTTATCACAATCTAACGTAGACAAAGTGTCTACTTACTGGTCAATCACACTACAATCTTGAGAAAGATTCCATTCAGCATTGTTCAATGCCCTCCAAATAGAAAACACAAGCACTCATACAGTATTATTTTTTTTATTAAAAATAATCTTTCTATTAATTTACTCAATTTAATTATCACTATACCCGAAGCATAAATGAATCGAATGATTAAGAAAGGATTCCCAATGAAAAAGCAAGCTATTCAGGTTCTAAAGCAAGAGATCATACCAGATTTGAAAAACAATGAATATTCCCAAACAGATTCACATTACGCTAATGACCAAGCTAACGAAATATACCAGTTTTTTGAAGAAATTCACCACAAACCTAATTTCCATACATTACTATGGGAAGAGTTAAATAGTCGCTATTTTCATAATTTGCAGCATCCAGAAAAGAAGATAAAAAAGCTATACGATGTTTTACTGGAACATCCTCCCTTGAAAAAAGCTGCCTAAGCTAAAAATCATATTAACTTCATAATATTACGGTCAACCTTAAATCACTATCTAAGGTTGACCTCCCGATCTAATCCAAATAACAGTTTATCCCCTATAACTATAACCCGCCCCCTCATCGAGGGTCGGCTGATCTAAAGCAACAACAAAGACAAGCATAACTATTTGTTTACATAGGTATTTCTTATGATTTTTTTTCGTGAATAAAGATCATTTAAGGAACTCCGATATAATAACTTATCTCAAGCGTTTCGATAGAAATTTGAGATTAGACTAGGGTATTGAAATTTACCTATAATAACAGCACCTTGAGAATCGGGGGCCGGTATTTTGATCAAACCAAAACATGCATTTTTAATAAGCCTCATAGCTTTATCAGCCTCACTAGCTTCCTGCCGAAATGATGGTGAGGCGGAAGAAGAGGCAGCTGCTAAAAAGAACAGTAAAACCGAAATAGAAGCAGCAAAACAAGCAGCCAAAGAAACCTCTCTGAGGAAGATGAAAGAGGTAAGCTGGAAGCCAAGTGAAGAAGCCAGTTACTATAACGTGATCATATATGAAGATAACTGCCAACAAGAAATCGTGCGCTACGAAGGTGTTACATCAACGGCTATTGGAGTGGACAGTAAATTGAGCTTTGGCGATGTATGTATAAAGGTACTCGTAAAAGGTGACAGCAATGAAACCATCGATGAAGCAGAGCATATTACTGATCTTACTGATGAAACCGAGGTATGGGTATATATTGAGAACTTCCAAAATGCAGACAATGAGCCAAAAGACCTGAAAAGCTTGCCGATGAAATTTGAAAGAAAATATTATCAAACAAGAAGCATAAAGCGAATCATGATGACCTCCGAAACAACTGACGCAGATAAAGAGATAACAAAGACGGATAAGTTATTTTTGAAAGAGGATACTCCAAGTAAGATGCTTATCAATAATAACGAACATCAATGCATAGTCCAAAATATACTTACTTTGAACACCTATACCCGCTTTACTCCCGTAGAACAAAATACACTGATGGAGACACTCCATTATGGAACAAACAATGTAAAGATATCGTTACAAGCGCAAAATATAGACCCCAATCAAACCAATGCCGTGATTGAAATTTACGATTTTGATATCATGTCTCCTTCGGCTTCTAGCTTGCAAGCAGAAACAAGTGAGGGTCATGAATTTCAAGGCTGGATTAATATGGGAGTATCCGGGACAGTTTATTCTGATGAAACCTCACTAACAACCGGCTACGAGAATATGATTAATTATTAGGTTCATACAGATAAGATCATAAAGTAAAATGGCCGACTCAAATCGTGAGTCGGCCATTTTACTTATTATAGATCAGTTTTTAGTTTTGTCATTCTTTCATTTACATCTCAATACTGAAGCTAAGCCACTTCCTGATCGTTACTGTTTACAAGATCGGCATCGGCCTCTACACCAGCATCGGCCTCTACACCAGCATCGGCCTCTACACCAGCATCGGCCTCTACACCAGCATCGGCCTCT
>PBRN01000280.1 GCA_002725955.1 Pseudobdellovibrionaceae bacterium | reverse complement strand
TAAAAAAAATGATGGTATTACAATACTTCTACGTCCGGATGATGTCGTTCATGATGACGATGTCACCCCAATAGGGCTGGTAAAACATGTGGCATTTCGTGGGATGTTTGTGGTGTATGATTTAGAATTACCATCAGGAAAACGAATTCAGTGTTTTACTTCGAGTCACCATGATTATCATAGGGAAGGCAGTAAGATAGGGGTTCGGCTCGATATGAAGCATGTCATAGTTATGAATTAATAAGAACCGCTGATTCACGTTACAATACTGTTTACTCTCGTTTTTTTGCTTCATATAAGCTATGTTCTAGTTGATTTTTTATCAATTGTATAAAGCTATGCTTATTACATTAGCTCTTTTTTTACTAAATTTTTATAAAGGAAAGTCCAATGAAATTGTTCTATGCTTCACTACTGGCATTGATGTTAAGCCCATTACAGTCTTTTGGAGCGGCAGCAAAATGCGAACTGGCCGTTCAATCAGGAATTGACGCAAATGGAAAGCCTAACCCAATGGCGTTTAATGTAAAATCGATTGAGGTTCCTGCTAGCTGTAAGAAGTTTAAAATCACTTTGGAGAATAAATCCACTCTACCCAAGACTGCTATGGGACATAATCTAGTGGTAGCCGAAGCTGGAAAAATGGCTGCTGTAACAGCTGCTGCTATGAAAGCGGGAATCAAAAACGAATACTTGCAAAAAGGATCAGGCGAAATTACTGCGACTAAACTACTTGGGCCATCAGAGAAAGATAGTGTCACTTTGGTTGTGGCTAATCTGAAAAAAGGGTCGGCATATAAGTTTTTCTGCACCTTCCCAGGTCATTCAGCAATGATGCAAGGTGATTTGTCTGTAAAATAAAAAAAGCCTCAGAGTTTTATAAGCTCTGAGGTTAGTCTCTTTGTTTCTAGTCGTTTTTTAAAGGAATTCAATCTCACCAGCATCATCAATAATAATTGATTGATCATCTAGCTTGTTTATATTCTTTAAAATACCTGCATTTTCTACTTCCAGCTTGGCTGAGCATACGATGGATATTTCTTCGTCACCAGCCTTAACCGTCAAATACCAATTCTCTTTTCTAGCTTCTAGATGAGTCAGGTCGTAAGAAGGTTCTTCAACAGGAAGCATGGTTTGATTTATGGACTCAATCTGAAAATCACATTTATCTAGCTGTAATTTGACAGAACCAGCTGCTAGATTGCAATATTCACGCATAAAGTCATGGCATAGACCAGGTTTAAGCTCTTTAGGTCCCTTTGAAGTAGCGATAGACGTTAATGCTCTGGCAGCCTGTGAAGTAAAGTGAACTTGAAAACTTGTTCTCAGTCCCTTAAAGATGACCATGATCACACAGACCCAATGATCGTAACTCAAGTCTTCATCACCAGTAAGAGAAGTGACAGTAACATCATCGTCATTTAAACTTAATCTTGATACCATAGCGGTTTTGCCACAAGCTTGGATTAAATTTACAATTTTTTCCAAGTTCGGATCATTTTCCGATGATAGATCAATTTTTTTAGCTTCTTCTCCCATTTCTCCTACTCCATTGAGTTTCGCTTATTGCTAACCGCTATGTATTTATAATGCATACCAAATTTAGTCAGAGCTTCGTCACTTTAATTCCTAAATTATATCATTTTATATACGAGTGGTAAAAGGCAGCTACAAACCCATATGAAACTGCCAAACAAAAAACTAATTCCCTATTTTTAAAAAAAGATAAATGTATTTATTCAACATCATTAAAAACCTTAAAATAAACTAAAAAAGCATGACGGCATTCTCTAATTGGAAAATGAGCCTAAAACATGAACCTTTGCCTTTCTCACTTTCCACAATCAATTTCCCGCCGACAGATTCAACACTATTCTTCACCATATCCATGCCAACCCCTCGCCCAGAAATCTTGCTAATAGATTCTGAGGTACTGAAACCGGGAAGAAAAATAAGTTCGCCAATGGCGCTTTCATCCATTTTACTGATCTCTTCTTTTGAAAAAAGCCCACGCTTTATTGCCTTATTGGCAATAATATCAAAATCGAGGCCGGCACCATCATCTTTGACTTCAACCCGGAGTTCTCCGTCCTGTTTTGAAGTGACGATCTTTATAGTCCCTTCCTCATTTTTACCTGAAGCCTTGCGGACTTCGACCGTTTCTATACCATGATCAACACTATTGCGAATCAAGTGAACAAGTGAGTTTCTTAAAACAGAAGCAATCGTATTTTCTATTCGAATTTCACCGCCTTCTAGCTCTAGCTTCACCGATTTGGATAAATTATGACTTAAATCACGGACGATACGAGGATATGGTTTATATACTGATTTAGTGGCTACACAGCGCACATCTTCCAATGTTTCGCATATTTCTTTTTCTGCTTCTGCCATTTCCTCGATCAGTGTTTCTAGGCCTTTTTTTTCAGCTTCAATGTTTTCGCTATTGATATTGCGGATATTTGAAATGAGTTGTTGCCGGTATTGACTGAGTAAATTCGCAGAATGAGTTAAATGGCTCAGGGCATCGATAGAGACTTTAATCGTTCTAGTGCCTTCACTGTTTCTGCGTTGTTGACCATCGTTTGACATTGGCCCGGATGCAACTTCTCCATTATCACTATCTTGATTGTTTTCTACATCAAAGCGCCTTAGCCAATCATTCAGATCAAATGCTACCCGCCTATTTTCCGAAACCCCTTCGATCATGTGATGGAGTTGGTCATAACCCTGCAGCAGAATTTGACTGACTCTAGCATTGATCACTAAATTGCCCGAAATGACTTTGGATAGGATATCTTCATAGACATGAGTGTATTTTTCAAAATCCCGCCATCTCAGTGACTGGCAGCTACCTTTGATCGTATGAACTGCCCCAAACAGCTTTTTTAGCGCCTCTTTATCATCTGGATTCGTTTCCAGGTCTAAAATCGATGACTCAGCTTTTTCGAGTAAGTCATTTGCTTCAGAAACAAAAACCTCTCTGACATTTTCTTCTATTTCGATGTCGTCAAGTCTATTATAGCTATTGATGACCTTGGTCAGAACCTCTTTATCATAATGAGAAAAAACACTTTTAATAGTAAGGTCAAGAACCTGGTCTACTTCTGAAGTACCTAGAAAAATATCAGTATGCAGAACAACTGGAATATCAGAAAAGTCCGACATCATTTCGTTGCGCAGCGCAAATGCATCCAGCTTACCAGGCATATGATCGATGAGAACCAGAGCTATTTTCACACTCTGTTCATCAAGAAAAGGCAATAGTTCCTTGGCGTCATTGAGTTGAATCAAACTCAAACCAACGTCTGGCAAAACTTGGTCCATAGTGCTCAGCGATTCCTCATCGGGCTTCTCTGAAACTCTAATTATGGAATATGCCGGTTCACCCAAAACTAGATCCCTTTGCGATCAAATCATCAACCAAATAAGGTCGATCAAATTTAATGACTTCTTGGTGTATGTTAACTTCTTTCTGCATCTGGAACTTGATCGGCAGCAGGACTTTGTTGCTTAATTTATTGATGGTGTTTTTGTTTTAAAAACGTAAAACCTTAACCAAAGGTATAGTTCTGACCTGATTGTTCTTGCATTCTTTGTGAAGGTTAAGCGACTTAAAGCACTGATTATATTTTATTTTATAGCAGCCAAAATTTATGCCAAAATAGAAAAAACCACGGATAAGCTCCAGGAAAAAATCAATTCTTTGACAATCGATGTATCGTCAAATACTGGGTGATAATACTTGTGTCCTGATTAGAAAAACTTTTGAAATCATTTAGATGCTGTTATCTTGATAAGCAACACCTGAGGTCTGTAAAAAATCTATTGGTTTGATAAAGAGGTAATTATGGCAATAAAACCATTAAATAACATCAAGCTGAAAGAAACCGAAGATCAAATAAAGAACAAAATTCCGATTACAGCTCAAATTGAATTTAAACTAACTTCATGGGATGGCTCAGCACTCAAGCTAGAAGCTCCTTATGCCACTAATCGAAATCATCATGACACTTTCTTTGGTGGCAGCTTAGCTATGGCCGCTATCGTCTCAGGCTATGCCATGACTTTTATGGCTCTGAATGAACATCTTGATAAAGACTGGGGAGAATATTTCACGCTCGTCATCAGGGACTTTAATTGTCGCTATCTAAAGCCTATTGGTGAGGACTTAGTCACTGTGTCAAAGCCGGAAGAAATAAGTTCACTCCTTGATTTCCCTGCCACATTACAGAAAAAAAATAGGGCCAGAATAAAAGTGATAACCGAGGTATCTCATCAAAAAGTTTGTTATCTTAAAGCGACAGCTGTCTATGTAGCTCTGGAGCGGAAACTGGCTCAACAGACGGAATAAAAAACATCTTCATGAAATGCTAGATTTACATATAAGGTGTTTTTCTAATTTTAGCAGACACTTCTGTTTCCAGCGGTAAGCCCTTATCAAAAATAATTTCGACTCCCTCTCTGCGATGAGATTCAGAAGGGATGCCGTTGAGCATAACCACCCAATCCCAGCTGTCGGGATCTTGAATGGGATCGAATCTGAATCTAGTGCGTTGGCGCAGCAGTTTAGTATAGGATACGACGAGCTCTTCGTTATCATTCAAATCACAACTCGTGGTTAGGGTTGCTCCCTCTAAGATAAATGAATCGGCTGAACAATCGATAGGTAGATTTTCCACTGCGAATTTACCGGCCCGGGGTAGACCTCCCAGATCAATCGTTTGAGTTTGTGATTCGGGCTTTCGGTAGCGAATCGTGAGGAGATCCCCTTCGGTAACAGTATCAGATTGAATCATTAAGCCATTGTCTTTAACTTCAAACCCAACAGCCGTTTCTTCTTCTCCTGACTTAAAAAGTGTGTAATAGGTGGCATTTTGAGGATGTTCAAATGGATATTCTCGAATGATGTCACCGGGTACTATCATAGTCGCCCTGATATTAGCTTCTTCCGGTGGTGCAACTTCGAAGGTAATAAACTGGGTTACTTGGTTCCAGGCAAAACGATTGGTAAGTTGTCCGTTAACCATGATCTTGAGGCTTTCCAATACGAAACCTCTGTTCAGGCGAAACCGCTTAGCTAATTGATTACGCTCTTTCCATGTAACCTGAACATTAGCTCTTTCAGGGGGCATGACTAATATGCGAAGCTTGCGGGTCACTGGATCAAACTGATACTGCCCTGGATTCAGGTTTTGCTGATTGACTGCAACAGAAAATTCATCGACAGCTCCCTGATTGGGGATGCTCCAGGTATCAGTCATAGTGGAAGTACCGGATAAATAATTAATTTGAATTGAGGCTCCCGCCGGTGGAGGCTGGGAAAAGACGAGTCGGTCATTCACAATTTCAAACCCTTGCTCCATGGTTTGACCATTGACCATGACCTGCACTGAGCCTGGTTGGGGCTGGTACTTTAATTTAAACTGAGCCTTGATGATTTGTCGCAGATCGGTCGAAATCTGATCAAGGATAGGTCCAAAGTCCTGATCACAAATAGATCCAGTGACTCCCTGAGTATTGGCAATGGCCTGAGCATAAATCGGTGCTTCTTCCCCAGCGGTTTCGCATGGTTTATTGGGTTCGCTGATAATGCCATATACCCGAGCATCAACCCCGAGGGTGCGGATGCCAGCTAAGTAGTCAGTAAGATAAGCAGCTTCACGTTTCGGACCATCAAAACGACAAGGGCGTTCGTCCCGACAATTATCCTCATCACTTACAATAAGAACACCGATGTTAGACCCTTCTCTGGTCCACGCCTGTTCGGGACAGCTAAGGCCAGCGACCGATTGGGCGATACCTCTTTCATTGCCGGAGCCTCTTATGCCCAAAGCAGAAACTTCGGTTTCAAAAGCAGCCTCAACATTCGGATCGGAGCCATCAAACCAGCGGACGAGACAACCTGATTTTGGATCAGTGGTCGTTAACCCCACTCGCCAGTCAGTGGTTTTAATCTTAGCAATCAACGGTCGAAGCTTGGAAGCCAAGTTATCTTGCTCTTCTTTCATTGAATTGGAATTGTCCACCACGACCAATAAGTCAACAATACCAAGGTCCTGCTGGCGAATCGCCTCTGATTGCCGGTTACCGATGGTCCCCTGATTAAAAACTTCTTTTCGGGTCGAACGTTTATTCTGCTGATAGTTTACCGCTTGATCATTATATATGCGGGCGACTTCAAACTCCTGGTCAACATAGTCATAGTCAGGCTGGTATTTGATGGTGGCTTCGCCCCATGTGGTGGCTTGCCAGCTTTTCTTCATGGTTACTAATTCCAGATCACTGGAGTTTTCTTTTAGAAGTTTAGTGCGATTAAACTCGGGTTCATTTGAGCAGGCAATTTGAATCACCAGTGCCACAAAAAACAATCGATTGATTAATAATCCCATGCCTTATTCCTCCAACAGCAGAATCAACAAGGGCTTCGGTTATTGACTTAAATAATAAAGGTGGGGTTTTTTAGCTCGGCTCGAACACGAGAAAATCTCAATTAAGACAAAGCTTAAGAAGGGACTAGAAGAGTCTCCAAAATCGGGTAATTATAAAGGGCTAATTATAGGCTCTTCTTTTGGTCTATGATTTGCGTTTGAGCTGGTCTGCTTTTTTAAGACCTTCTTCATAGGTAACCCATTCTCCGCGGCGGAAGGCATCTCGCAGAGATTTCAGAATGGAGCCCATTTCCGGTCCTTCCCGCCAGCCGAAAGCTTTTTTCAACTGCTGCCCATTGATAGGCATTGGCATCCTTCTTAAAGCACCGTTTTTTTCTTCAAAAAGGGCTAAATCATCTAATCGACGACTTAACTCTGGATAAAGGGTGTTCCATGCTGGAATGAATAGATCGAGGAAAAGGCCCGGTTCTTTTTCATCTAAGACATCTATTTCTCTCATGATAATGTCGTTATCTTTGGTATCTATTAAGTCCGATGAAGGCCCCTTCAGGAGCTCACTCAAACCCCGGATCTCTCGTTTAGGCAGTTTCAGGCGTTTACCTAGCTTTTCTGCCTGATCTTTGGACATTGAGCGAGGCAAAATGAATGCCAAGGCGGATAAAGGATAGGTCTCTGCAGAACCGACTTCTCTAGTCTGATCCAAACCTTTTTGTTGCTCAGGTTCACCAGAAAATTTTGCCTCAGGCAGGACCAGAGATAAGATCTTATTTCGGCTCATGGCCGTAAGAGCGGCATAAGCAGCCGGAGCTCCCAGTAAAAGCAGAAATTCGGAGGTTATTCTTTCCTGGCTTATATTTTTTATCCCATCCCGATGTTTTTGAATGGCTTCTTCTGTACCCGGCGCAGGCTGAAACCCTAGCTGACTGGAGAATCTGAAATACCGGAGTATCCTCAGGTAATCTTCCCGAATCCGTTGTTCACCATCCCCGATAAAACGGATAGTGCCTTGAGCGATATCATTCTCCCCGCCTACAAAGTCGTGAATTTTGCCGTCGATATCCTCAAATAAACCATTCATGGTGAAATCGCGGCGCTTGGCGTCCTCTTCAAACGATACCCCGAATTCTGGGGTCGCATGGCGACCATCATGATCTAGATCCTGCCGCAGAGTGGTGATTTCGAACGGTTGTTTTTTGCGGACGACGGTGACGGTTCCATGATTTAATCCGGTTGGGACTACATGATCGTTTTTCTGCTTAAATATAGAGCTTACGGTTTCAGGCTGGGCATCGGTTGCAATGTCAAAATCTTTGGCCGGCAGCCCTATCAGATGATCTCGCACCGATCCGCCAGCGAACATCGCCTGATAACCGGCCTGATGCAAATCCTTCAGCAAGGTTTTAGCGAGTTCCTTTGATGTTGCGTGGTTTTTTTTCTTCATAGTTTGGTTCTAAGAGCTTTCATGCCTGATATGTGAGCATTGGTGCTGAATAACATATTCCAGATGATTATAGCCGGTTTTTCATCATCTGATCCCTGTTTTGATGAAATTCGCAGCTTTTTCTCCATATGATGGCTTTCCAGCCTATTTTTGATGCAATTTACTTAAAATTGCATCAAAAGATTCTCAAATCTGGATTTTCTGGTGGTTTCTTTGCTTAAAAAAAGATCTGAACTAAACAACAACAGTAATTACATCGGTGGTTAGTGTTAAGCATTAACGAACACCATAAATACTGTCGTCGTTGACTAAGATATGAGCTGGATTTCTCGATTTTTTCTGAAAAGCACCAAAAAACCAGAAAACCCCCCTTCTGGCGTTCTATAAACAGGTGTTTATGGAACGATGAGCCGATAGGTATATTTATTAGTTAAAACAGATACTTATGGTACTTAGGAGGGGTTTATGGAACGGCTGATACGGCCCAATAGGGCCCATATGGGAAGAAAACGGGATGAAAACCTTGATTTTACGGGATAGGGCCTCCGCTGATTAAATTTAGAACAGAAAGACTGGGAGAAGAAAAAGGGGAGTCGCAAAACGAAATAGAAAGCGCAGGGCTGCCGGAAAGTGAAGAAAGTAAAGCTGAGAGACGAAAAGTGGACTGGAATGGAGGCGGATCAGAGATAAAGCCGTGTGTGATGAAATGATTGGCAGAAAAAGACGGAAGACTGATTGGGTTCTATGAACACTCGCATAGCGGTGGATGATACTGTGCGGACGTTGAGCAGAAAGTGGTTGCGAAGGGTTTAACTGGTCGTTTTATCCCTTTATTCTAATGGTTTGATCGATTAATGGTGCAGATGGTCATTCTGCTATTTGTTTTGGCAGTAAAGCAGAGCCTCAGATTTGAATTATTTGGAGCTGAAACATAATTCAGAACTATTGCGCTCCGTTTTCTGTCGTCCATGTGAGAGCACACAGCCATCCGCCTTCATTCTTTTTCATCAAACGAGGTGATATATTACGGACTCGC
>PBRN01000323.1 GCA_002725955.1 Pseudobdellovibrionaceae bacterium | reverse complement strand
GCTGCTCAAAATATTGTGAATGCCACACATACTTCGGTTCCAGTAAATACATTCTTTATCAGTAATGGTGTTGAAATGAGTCGCGGTAGCACTGGAAGAGGCGATTATAGTGGAACCACAAGCACTACATACAATACTAATAAAACGTATACCGGCGAATATGTTCAAATTGATATGGGACAGAATATTTTAATGACTGAATGTCATTTACACGTTCCGTCCATAGCACCTTCAAATCCAAAAAGTTGGAAATTGTTATATAGTGGTAATGGAACTGATTGGACAGAAGCACACGATATTTCTGCCAATACATCATGGGAAAATTCTAGATTAATTTCCACCTCTTCTTACGGTTCTGGAAAACAATTTGATACTTCAACACTAAGTAATGACTTTATTGGAAGATATTTTAGGTTAGTAGTTAATAAAATTACAGGAGCATACAATCATGTAAAGATAGGTGAGATTCAAATAAAAGGTGTTATGCATACGTTGGAAACTGTATCAGATAATAATCCAAGTCCAGGAGCTGCTGCTACGGCAACTCCAAGTGATAATACAACAACAGACACCGATTCTACGGTTACAAGCACAACTCATTTAAATAATGATACTACTACTACTACTACTACAGAAACAAGAATTGTCGTCTCTGCTAATACAGAAACAACTACTACAAAGAAAAAAAACATACAAATTGTAACAACCGCAACTCCTCATTTTGGATTGACCGCAACGGCCAGTAATGTTGTAACAACTCATAGCGATAATACAGTAACAAGCACCACATATGGGAATAATGATACAACAACAAGAACTTTGGTAACAAAAACAGTAGATATATCAGCGAATACAAATACAAGCACAAATTACAATACCATTATTACAAAAATTATTAACGCATTTGCTATATCTACGGGTTCTAGTAGTGCTTTTGATCCAAATAAAATATTTGACGCATCAGGTGTTGCGTGTCCCGCTTTAAAATCTATTTATGAACAATTAATGAATATTTCAGGACGTTCTCAAATTATGAAATCCCGCGATTTTACATCAAGTCCTATGCCTAGTGTTGGAACTATTACAGGAGGATTTCCTTTTATAGCTGGTGATAAATTGGTTATGTATATAAGACCTAAGATTGTATTTGCACAGGCAACATTCCCAGAACAATTTACAAGTATTACTGGTTTTGGTGGCGTTACATTTGGCGAACCTGCTGTCGATACAGCTTTAGCATCAGGTGGAGCTATTAGCGGTCAAACATATACTGAATCATCAAAATATAGTGATACGTATGCGGGTAGTAAATTATTTGATGGTTCAACAACAAGTTTCTGGATCACAGCAAGTGATACATATAATAGTTCTACTGGTATAGCAGAAGGTGGTTCCACAACTATTCACGCTGATGATGGAGGTGGCACCTACACAGGACATTATGTTCAAATAGAATTTGCTAATTCTGTCGCTATTGAGGATATTAAAATTACACCAAGAAATCTTGGTGGAGGTGGTGCTGGAGAACCTAAAGAATTCCGTATCTTATCCAGTGACGATGGATCAACATTTAGAGTTGCTTATAGTGTTGCTGAAGGTGATTTAAATAATGATTGGTCACTATGGTCAACACAAACATATCATCTTCCTAATTTAAGAAACGCATCTTCAAAAGGTAAGTATTGGAGAATTGCTATCGGTAAAATTACTACAGGAAATAAAGTTCAATTAGCAAAAGTTGAACTTATAGGAAATCTAACTTCCAGTCTAATTGGTAATGAGGTGGGACAACCTGTGACAACTGGTGGTCAAGGAATGGTTGACCCTTATGATGTAGCCAGTATTAATTCAACATTATCGGGACAGACTTATACAGATTCTACCAATTATAGAGCTGATTTTGCGGGATCATTTGCGTTTAACGATGTCAATAATGAGAACAATGCTTGGCTTTCGGCAAATGGTACATATCTTGAAAGCGGGGTGTATAATGCTAGTGAATCTACAAATGGTTATACTGGTGAATGGGTACAAGTTGATATAGGACAGAACATCATATTACAAAGTTACGAAATTCACTCAAGAGCAACTCCATCTAACAATAATGCCGACGATCGTAACGCAGAAAAAATGAGGTTATTTTATAGTTCTGACGGAACCAATTGGACTCAACTTCGTGATTGGACTGGTTTAACTGTTGCTAATGATTGGGGGGGAATTGGGAATTATACACCTGTGGGTCCTTATACAAGCAGCGTTGAAGGAAGATACTTTAGACTTGTTATTAACAAAGCAATAGGTACTAGCAATAAGCAATTTGCACAAGTAGGAGAACTACGACTTAAAGGTATTACGCTATCTGATAAAGCCATCAATGATGCCGTCAATGATCCGGTAACTACAACATATCCTACAAGCACTTTAACTAATGGTTATCCTACAACTGGTTCTATATTAGATATTAGTGGTTTGGAAACCAATATAACAAAACTATCATCTACTTTCCCTGTTTTATTCCCTGGTAAAACCACAGGTGGTAATGAAGCTGAACCAGAAAAATTTGGATGGGTAGGTTCTGCTAATGCGGATAGTTTATCATTAGAGACTACTGATGAAACTGATACAAGGACAATGGACTTACACATTTGGAAAATCACAATAACTTTGTAAATTAAATTAATAATTATTATAAATTTAATTTATGCGTTTATTTCATATATGCCTATCATTCAAATTCCTGTTTTATTCGATGTATCCGGAACCATGCAAATATATGGGGAAGATACACAAGGCCAAGATTTTATAGAATCTCACCTTCAATTTACTTTAGATATGACCACAGACCCTAATTATAGATTAAATTTTCAAGACTTTAAGGATGCTATCCTTATAGGTGATGCTGATTCTTCAAACAATATTTTCTTTGCTAATGAATCTACTGGAACACACGCGGTTGATTTATTATGTAATAAGATAGCTTTAGCTATAACAAAGGGTAATCTTATACATTATCCCGCTGCTGGTGACCATTCTGATGTTGGTATTCCTATGGGAGGTAGACCATTAGTAGCAAAAGACGGAAATGTGAAAGTTGATGCTGACCCATTGCCAACAATTGTAACGGGCTTAGAAGACAATTCGGCAAACAATATATATTCTTTAAAATATCACGGAACTGTTTCGCCTTTCGATGGACCACAACCACTAGGTCCTTGTATATTAAGAACAGCTGCTACACATTTAGTTGGACATCCTCTAGCACAAGGATTGTTTGTAAATGAAGATAATATCCAAGTTCAACTTGAAACCAATAATGGTAATCAATTTGGAAGTAATTTTTATTTTAATTCTATTTCCGAACAAATATCCAAGGTTTTTGGAGGTGGTTTAACTACTGCTAATCAAAGACTTAATCCTGGACTCGTTAATCGTGTTATTGCTGGAAATGGAACAACAACTGTTACTACTTTACAAATAGCTAATACAGGTACAAAGAAAAGAGTTAAAATTACATTTAGTGGAACGTGGACGGTTGGTGACACTATTGAACAAACACTCACAAGTTCATTAAATGCTTCCAATACTATTACACATACTGTGGTATTAACTGAAAATAAAACAGATGCTCAAATAGCAGCACTTTTTCCTGCTGGTCCTTGGTATAATACATATTATAACATTGGTAATGACTATTTTGAAATTGAAGCTGGTAGCAATAATGATGATTTTACATATACATTTTCTCATACCAGAACCGAAGGTCAAAATTTAGGAATTCTTAAAAGTGAGGGCAGAGCAAATAACGCTTTACAATCAATTTATGAACAACTTGTTCAAATACCTAATAGAGCTTTATTAACTATTGGCGCAAAAGATCTTTCTGGTGCTGATATTTTAAAAACAACTTGTTGTGAAATGCCTTTTGTTGAGGGTGATTTTATTATATTCTTTTTAAGACCAAAATTACATTTAAGTTATGAAGCTGTTGATGCTACAGCTGAAAGTATTCAAGGTTTTCTTGCTACAGGCGATCCTTCTGGTATAGTACACGATATTAGCGGTTTAGTAGTGAATAGTGCTGTAATTGGTGCTAATATTGGTGAATCTTTACCAGGTAAAGTTAATGCTGGTAATAAATCAGAAAGTGAAAAATTTTGTTGGATGGGTTCTCCTGTTTCTGACTCGCTAACTATTGAAACAACAAACGATACCAGACGAAGTGTATTTGATGCACACGTTTGGAAAATAAAAATAAAATTGTAATATATATTATGCAACGAACCGGCTGGAGTTCTATGTTTGGCAAAAATAATGAGTCTTCTTCTTCAAGTGAAAGGACTAAAAGATTAAAAACAAAACATATTTTTCGTAATAGAGATACTCTCACCGATAGCGGAACCTTATTTTATGATTCTAAAAATTTACAGAGAGCAACCTCTTTTGAAGAATTTTATAATTTATATGAAGGTTTCAAACAATGCAAAATTGAAAATAAACAGAGTGTTGATAATAGCGGATGTTTTCATACTTGGTTGAATAATGAAGCTCAAGAATTAAAACAACATTCTATGGAAGATTGGTTTGTTAGTAAAATTGATTATTTCAGTGTTCCTTCTCTTGATATTCCAAAATTAGAAGGTAAAGAATGGCCATATGATAAAAATAGTCTTTTTCAAAAAACTATTCCTGAAAAATATACTTTCTTTGATGAAGAAAATCCTCATCGTATTTTCCCTTATGTTAAAGATTTTAAAGAAGGTTTCAGTAAATCTCGTTATTAATTATATGAATTATGATATAATTAATTTATAATTTGGCAGCGGCGTGTAATTTATCTTGAACAGGTTTGAAAGATGCTGTATCTAAAACATCTGCGGCTGTTCTTGGTAACATTTGAGCAATTACTTCTTCTTCTACTGTGATTTGATTATTTTGATAAACTTGCATTTCATTTGATTTTGATTTTTCATTAGGAATAAAGTCAAAACTGCTAAAAATACTAGATGATGAGGATGAACGTCTAATTAATTCATATGCGGCAATAACACCCAAAATACCAACTAAAGGATTGACGCCCATTAATGAAAGACCTATCATAATAATTACGACTTTACCAACAATAGTGTCTACCAAATTAGCAACACCTGGTGGAACTTTTATATCCATAACAATAAAAATTGCCAATACGGCTGCTAAAACATAATGACGTTTATCGTTAAATTTCAAGCTATTCATAATTTTCATTATATATTAATTATCAAGATAATTAATTCCGTAAAATTGAAATAAAAAATAACATAAAGTCTAGATAAATTATTATATAATGGAAGATGCCGCAACTTATCTTGGACAAAAGGGATATACTATAAAAAAAGAAAACATGGAAATAAAAGATCAGATAGAATTAAGAACAGATTTGATGGTAAAACCGTTTGTTCCTAAAACATCTATGGTACAACCAGAATCCTTTCCAATATACAGGGAAGCAAAGAAAAAGTTTTATATACCACGTTTTTACGGAATAGATACATATGGAGAACCAGATATAACAAAGTTAAACCCAGGAAAAGATATAGATATAAAATTTAATGGTGAATTGCGCGATTTTCAAAAACCTATTGTAAACGCATATTTAAAACACGCGAAAAAAAAAGGGAGTGGATTATTAGAAATTCATACTGGTGCTGGTAAAACTGTTATGGGTTTATGGTGTTTAGCAGCATTAAAAAAGAAAACATTAATTATTGTTCATAAAGAATTCTTATTAAGACAATGGATAGAAAGAATAGAACAATTCTTACCTAAAGCGCGCGTCGGTAAAATACAGGCGAGTGTTATAGATATCGAGGATAAAGATATAGTTATTGGTATGTTACAGAGTCTTAGTATGAAAGATTATGATCAAAAAATATTTAATGAATTTGGTTTCACTATTGTAGATGAATGTCATCATATAAGTGCTGAAGTATTTAGTAGAGTATTATTCAAAGTTGTTACGCCATATGCGTTGGGATTGAGTGCTACGATGAAACGCAAAGATGGATTAACAAAAGTATTAAAAATGTTTTTAGGCGAAGTTGTTTATAAAAAAGAAAGAAAAGGAGAAGATAATGTATTAGTTAAAGCAGTTAATTATTATTTGGACGATGATGAATTCTTAGAAATATCGTTGAATTATAGACAACAAGTAAATTATACTGCTATGATGAAAAAATTATGTGAATTAAATCACCGTAGAGAATTTATATTGAAAGTTCTAGAAGACTTAGTAGAAAAAGGAGAAGAAGATACACAAATAATGGTATTGGGTCATTACAAAACTATATTAACATATATTTATGAAGCTATTAAACATAGAGGAATAGCAACAGTTGGTTATTATGTTGGTGGTATGAAAGAAAAAGATTTAAAAAAAAGTGAAGGTAAAAAAATCATAATAGCAACATATGCTATGGCAGAAGAAGGTTTGGATATTAAAACATTAACTACTCTCGTAATGGCAACTCCAAAATCGGATGTTACACAAGCGGTTGGTAGAATATTAAGAAAAAAAAGGGATGAATCTCTTGTTGTAGATATTGTTGATCCTCATATAATATTTCAAAAACAGTATATGAAGAGAAAGCGATTTTATAAGAAACAGAATTTTCAATTAAAAGAAACAGATATGGAAGGATATTATAAAGATGAATGGGAAACAAAACTTACAAATAAAAAAGGTACAAAGAAAAATACAAAGAAAAGTACAAAAACAAAAAATCCCTTTCTTAACGGAGTTTGTTTAATAAAAGATGATGATTAATATATTTTAAGAATGCGATTTTTTATATAAGTTTTTGGAAGGTTAATCATACTTGCTCCAGATAATATTCTTTTTCTATAACTTTTACTTGGATTATCTAGATGGTCTATTTTATCAGGACACATAATATATGAAAAACAGTTATAAATTTTATTATCGTTACAGTGTTTAATTTTAAGATTGCGTTTTTTATAATATAATCCGTGATGTAATCCTTCTTTTTTATCCAATTTTTCACAATTTTTTTTAATTTTAACTATAAGTCCATATACTTTACTATTTTTTCTTTGCTCAATATTTGCTTTTGCTGATAATTGTCTAGTTGTAAATTTTCTATAAGTAAAAATATAATTGTCTAAATATCCTGGACCAATAATTTTGAAATCGCTATCGCATAAATATTTTTTAAGTTCGAAAATATTCATATTAGAACCGTAAGCGAAATGATACATTAATATATTATAAATTAATATATTAATTAACGGCGTCTTCTGCTTTTTTTCTTTCTGCGTCTTCTGCTTTTCTTTGTTCTTTTTCTTCTACGTTTTTTCTTTGTATGTTTTTTCTTTCTTCTTCTTCTTCTACGTGTTTTCTTTCCTCCTCTAACTTCAGAAAGTTCCTTTTGATCTAAACCACCGTCATGAAATTTAAAAAGGCGTAACAATTTTTCTTTATTTCCAGTTTTTGTTCTTACTCCTACTTTTATATGTTTTAACTTTTTTATAACCTTTGCCTTGTTATCGGGACTTAAACTGTTCCATCGTTTTTTGATATTTCTTTTTTCTTCATTGTCCTGCATAGGTTCAAAGAATAGTGAAATTGGTAAAAATGCATTATAAGTTTTTTCTCCAAGTGCTGTCCCACTTTTAGCGGCATTTTCGTAGCGTGCAAATTTTTCTTGCATTGCTTTAAAGCATTTCGTTTTCCCACCATATATTTTGTACATACTAGGGTCTGAACATCTCTTAGGGTCTCCCTCAATTCTTGTAATATGTTTTTTTAACCAAGCCTGTTTTATTTTTGTAGCATTAAAATAATATTCAATTGGTTTACCATTTTGATCTCTATAATCATCAGATTTTAGCCCATGTACCTTTTTTCCAGCAGGAGCAGGAGTTGTTAATTGAAGTAATATTTTTTTTACAGTTTCTTCAATAACTTCATCAACATTACCAGAAATCTTTTCAGTAGGAGGATATAACTTCCATTTTTGTTGTTCCTCTGCCAGTATACCGGGTCTGCTGTAATCCCCTATTTTTGCGGATGACAAATTACAAGTGGTATATGGATTCATACGTCCTTTCTTATTTTCTCGCAATCCCGTTAAATTGTCTTTCATTAATTTTTCACTTTCT
>PBRN01000279.1 GCA_002725955.1 Pseudobdellovibrionaceae bacterium | reverse complement strand
CTATCGAGGTGGCTTCTAGTACTAATGGTCAGTTGATGCCTCCGATTATGGGGGCAGCTGCATTTATCATGGCTGAATATTGTAATCTAACTTACTTTGAAGTTGTAAGAGCCGCTATTATTCCAGCTCTTATTTCTTATTTGGCGCTTATATACATTACCCATCTGGAGGCCTCAAAGTTAGGCTTAAAAGGTGTGCCTAAGGAAGAGCTTCCTTTGATAAAGCCGCTTCTGCTAGGTGGTATTCCCTTTTTGGTGCCATTGGGGTTTTTACTATATCAACTGATGGTTATGCGAAGATCGCCGCAGCTGTCGGCCTACTATGCTATTTGTGCCTTGATGGGAGTGATGGTCGCTCGTGAGTTATGGTTTGGTCAAAGGGAAAAGCGATCTTTTATCTCTAGTATCAAAAATGCTGGTCTGCTTATTTCTGATTCTCTGGTAGCTGGTGCTCAAAGTATGATTGCTATAGCAGTTGCGGTCGCAACTGCTGGAATCATTGTTGGTATTGTTACTCTTGGTCTCGGGGCTGTGATAACAGATTTAATCGATATACTTTCTGGTGGTATGCTCGTACCGCTATTGTTGATTACAGCAGTTGCTAGTCTCATCTTGGGAATGGGGCTACCTACTACAGCCAACTATATTGTTATGGCTTCTTTGACTGTTCCGGTGATTGTGACTTTGGGTGGTGAGTCTGGTTTAGTTGTGCCGGTGATAGCAGCGCATATGTTCTGTTTCTATTTTGGAATACTAGCTGATGATACGCCGCCAGTGGCCTTGGCAGCCTATGCTGCCGCCGCAATATCGAAAGCTGATCCTTTTAGAACTGGTGTCCAGGGTTTTCTTTATGATATGAGAACAGCTATTTTGCCATTTATTTTCATTTTCAATACTGACTTACTTTTGATTGGAATTGATGGCTGGGCTAGCATTGTATGGGTATTCGTGACCGCCCTCATTGCGATGTTTGGTTTTGCTGCTTTGACTCAGAACTGGTTGATTGCAAAAAATCGAATGTATGAGAGCCTACTGTTAGCTGCAATGTCGATTCTTCTATTTAGGCCTGATGTAGGTCAGATGGTTTTCGATGGTATGAGCAAGTTGTCAGTTCAGATAGCCGCCTTGATATTGTTGGCTGTGGTGCTGTTGTCGCAAAAAATGCGGATTGTTAGAAGTACATCATCTGAATTAGTTGAATCAACTTAAAGATAAACTTCGCTTTATGATTAAGTGCATAGACTCGAAAAGATTATTTACTGTGGTCTTATCGAGTCCAACTATGCTTGGCTGTCAGCAGATTGGTTTAGAAAGCTACCAAGAGAGCTCACGAACTTTATAGGTTCACTGTACATCAAACCATGCCCACTTTTATTGAATAGGACTAATTTAGTTTTATCGATGTGGTCGTTCATCCAGTGGATTGAGTTAACAGGGAAAAACTCCGTTTTTTCGGCTCCCACCAAAGTCACTGGTATCTTGATTTGGTTCATGTCTGAGCAAAGATCGTATCCCTCCTTGAGCAGATAATCAAAAATCGTACAGCCTATATGCCAATGAGGTAACCACGGTTGGCACAAAAAGTGAGGTATTTTTCTCAAAAGCTTGCTTAATGTTCCTGGGGGCCATGAAATGAGAGCAAGATTCCAGACAAAGTCTCTATAGCATTGGATAAATTTTGAAGGCAGTCGCTCGAGGGTCTCATGAGGGTCAAACTCATGAGAAAATTCTTCCATGAGGTTTCTGGCTTGGTTCACGGCTAATGGATTAAATCCCATATCCCAATTTTCATCGCTTAGAAACTTGGGGCCAGCCTCGATATGCATGTACCGGTCAACGCGGCCCTTGGCGTAATAGAGAATGTAATGCAAGCCAACGACAGCACCCATGGAAAAGCCAACCATTCCAAATTTATCTATACCGAGGTGTTCTACCAGTTCATCAAGATCTTCACACAGTTCTTGGAATGGGTAGTTGGGGCGCGTAAAAGGAGCAAGAAATGACTTTCCATGGCCTCGAAAATCAGGGATTACAAAGCAGTACTTGTTAATATAGCGTGCGATAAAAGGCTGCCAGTGGCTAGCGTTTAAACCAAAGCCATGGAGGAGGACAACTGGTTGTCCTCGGCCTATTTTTAGGTAACGCATGCGGCTACCATCACGTAAGTTTATTTCAGGCAATAAGTCTTCCTTATTTAAGGGGGCCATTAATCCTATCGTTCATGGGCCCAGTGATCGGCAGATGGCTGCAAAACTTGACCGACTGATGGCTTGATTTATAGTTGTTTTTTTTATTGATAATCGTTTGGTTGGCTTCGGATGGTGCGAAGTTGGATATGGTAGAGCCCAACGCCAAGGTTTTGGGTTGGGTTCTGCCTTCTTATAGCAATACAGCAATGTGCTGCCGCTATAGGAATTCAATCTCTCCTTCATCTTGCTGACCATCAATACTTTGGCCCCCTAGTATTTTTTGAAGCTCGTTACTTTGCCAATTATCAATATGGAAAAAGCACAAGACTCCGCCTTTTTCATCTGAAATTTCAAATACAAAGTCTTTTTTCCACTTGTCTTTGTCATAAGTGCCCGTGAATTCCGGTAGACCGAGTTTTAGCTTTGGCCCATAACTAGCTAGGTCTGCCTTGATGGCCCCAGCAATACCATTGCAAAGTTCTCCAATAAACCCTTTAGCTAAATCGAGGTTTACTTCTGCGGTTTCTCGGCGAATACCTTTGGAGATATGCACTTTCATATTCTCTGAGTGCCAGCCGATCCCTATCGTAACGGTGAAATCTTCTGCTTTGATATTAATTGAGCTGATAAAAAGGTTTTCTAGCTTCTCGTGCTTATTGGGTGGCTGCATAATGCAGTGGAATTGATTTTTGCTGTGAGATGCCTGAAAAATACATTTGAGTGTGTTGGCAAGTAGCACATCAACGATTTTGGTTCGTAGAGCCTTATCTTCCTTCATAAACTTCTCCTAATGAACTACTTGAAACAGTAAATGCAGATAAAAATAGTCTAAAAACGTTTCTGACTTATAGATGCCGACTAATTTTCAACCTAAGAGTACATATTATAAATAATTTCTAGGTAAACAGTTAGAGGAAAATGGAATAAATGTTTGTAGGTAGGTTAGTTTATAGCGGTAAAACCTTTAATCGATAAATCTTAAAAAATGCCTAGACTGATAACTGGCTGTGATTTTTGGTTTTGATTCATTTATTTATGGATTCTTTGATATTAGAATTCAGTAATATTTTATGAAATTTTTTGATAAAATCGGTGCCTCGACTCAGGATCGATAATGATTGGTTTAGTAAATCATTGATTATGCATGAATTTCATTCGAGATTGATGTTAGCCTTGATTTTTCTATATTTGATCGTCTGAGTAGGTTTGTTTAGCTTGCAGAAAATCTGTTTACAAAGTCGTTAATGCCACCTTCCGTAGGTGGGTTTAGCATAAAGCCATTTGCACCAGCAAACATGACTTTGCCGATCGTTTGAGCTACGGGATCAATGTTGATAATCATGATGACCGGGATCTTATTAAGCTTGGGGTCTTTCTTCATTTCTAGAACCATGCTAACACCATCCATGACATGCATCTCAGCGTCTACAAAGACCATATCGATGTTATCGCATTGTTCCAGGTATTTGATTCCTTCTTCCCCGTTAACTGCTTGTGCTGCTGAAACTCCGTTTTTTTCCAGTTGTGTGACCAGCTTTTCGCGAGATGCTTTGGAATCGTCTACGACTAAGACTTTTGACCCCATCTCATTTTACTCCCTAGTAACTAAAAATTTTCTCAATCTGGCTAATCCTTTGATCTTGCTGCTGGCGATGTTAGAGACTTCCTTCTTTTTAACTTCGCATTGGATTAGCAAGGCTCCCATGTAAGTTGATTTACCCGATGTCTTGTTGTTCTGGGTTCATCAACTCTCACAATAATAGGATCGGCCTTTTTCTAGAAGTTTTAATTTAATGGTTAAGATCAGAGCGTTTTGATAGCTTTACAAGAATTGAAAATCTATAACCTACTGAAAAAAAAGAATAATATCTTCCTTTTGTCTGTTGCCGTAAACTAACAGAATTTTTGATTTATTTCATGGATTTTAAAACTGAGGCTGTATTGTGCTGTAGGATGCATGGAAAATTAATTTAATTAGTTGAGCTGTTACTTTTTTATGATTCTTATGCTCGCTCAATTAGAGTACTAACTATTTTGCTTATAGACTCATTTTAGCCCCATTTAGCCAGTATAGCGCCCGTAATCATTGCTATGAGGGCTGTAGTGGTGTCACTAAAGGAAGTGAGAGCGAAGAATCCGATATGAACAAATGCCATCGTTAGTAACATGATAAAAAAACGGTCTCCACGTGTGGTTGCAAACGGCAGTATACCCTTACGCAACACGGTTGGCTGACGGAATTCCCATATCGATAAAACACCTAGAGCTAGGAAGATACTTAGAAAAAAAATCGCTGTTGGCAGAGTCCAGGCCATCCATGTAAACAATGCAGTTGCCTCCGAAAATTCCAGACCTATGATCAGGTCTGGAATGTTTAGTTAAACGCGTCCCAATGCAAAACCCTTAGCAATGTGGTGCCGAACAAACCAGATAATGATTAGTCCTGGTATAATCGTCAGGGTTCCAGCCGAAGCCAGCATCCCCCAATCGGTTCCTGCGGCTCCCTTAGTTCGGGTCATAATTGCAGCGATGGGCTTGGCATTGACCGAAGTCAATGTTCTTGCCAGCAGCAATTCAACCCAACTGAACATAAAACAGAAAAAGGCGGCGACGCCAATGCCGGAACGAATTTGTGGAATTAGTACTTTGGTGAAAAAACCCGGAAATGAATAGCCATCCAGTGATGCCATCTCATCGAGCTCTTTAGGTATACTCGAAATAGCTCCTTCCAGAATCCATACACAGATCGGAATATTGAACAGAGTATGGGCAATCGCAACTGCCCAAACCGTATCGAATAGTTTCAGCTCCGAATAGAGTTGGAAAAAGGGTAAGAGAAATACAGCCGGCGGTGCCATCCGATTGGTCAGCAACCAGAAAAACAAATGCTTATCTCCCATAAAACGGTAACGAGAAAAAGCATATGCAGCTGGCAAAGCGAGTGTTAGTGAAATCAAGGTATTGATCGTCACATATTGTAAAGAATTTATATAACCCATGTACCATGACGGATCGGTGAAGATCCGTTCATAATGCTCCCATGTCCATGAAGTTGGCCATAAGGTAAGTCCGGAGACAATTTCCTCATTCGTCTTAAAGGACATGTTTACCAGCCAATAGATTGGTAACATGATAAATAGGAAGTAAATTCCTAAAATGAGTTGACGTCCAATTCTCAATGAGCTGTCTCCTGCCAACTTTTCACTAATTTATCGTAGGGAACAGTTTTACCCTTAGGCTTTTCATTTGCCAATTTAGGTTTAGGTGATCCCGGTTGTTTGAACCAGTAGTCTGCACCTTTTGGTTTTGAAGCTAGTTTAGGTGCACATTGCTTCATACCCATTCGTTCTAGTCGGCCGAGGATTTTATCCATTTGCTTACCTAAGCCGTCCATTGCCGCCTGCGGTGTTTTTTCTCCACTGATTGCCTGAGAAATATTTTGCCACCAGAGTTGCGATAGGCGAGGATAATCAGGAACATTAATTCCAGTAGGGGTCCATAAGGTTCGAGCTGGACTACGATAGAATTCCACAAGTCCACCTAATTTGGGTGCTAGTTTAGTAACAACGGGCGATTTAAGGTCAGACTCACGAATAGGAGTTAAGCCTTCAAGAAACTTGGTGAGAGAAACAGTTTTGGAAACAGAAAACTGAGCATATAACCAAGCAGCTTTACGACGCTTTGATGGTGTGCTCTTGAGCATCGTCCAGGAACCAGCATCTTGATAGCCTAGTTTCATTCCTTTTTCCCAGTATGGTCCATGAGGGGAAGGAGCCATACGCCATTTAGGTGAGCCGTCTTTGTTAACTACAGGTAAACCTTTTTTCAGGCTTGCTCTGGTAAACGCTGTATACCAGAAAATTTGCTGAGCCACTTGGCCTTGAGAAGGAACTGGACCAGCTTCAGAAAAAGTCATACCAAGTGCTTCGGGTGGAGCATATTGCTTTAACCAGTCGATGTACTTGGTTAGAGCGTATACTGAAGCAGGAGCATTCACCGCTCCACCACGGGCAACCGTCGAACCTACAGGGCGGCATTGGTCTACCCGGATGCCCCATTCGTCAACAGGCAGACCGTTAGGTATGCCTTTGCTGCCTGTTCCTGCCATTGATAACCATGCATCGGTAAAACGCCAGCCCAACGAAGGATCTTTTTTACCATAGTCCATATGACCATATACTTTTTTACCATCAATTTCTTTTACTTCATTAGTAAAGAAATCAGCAATGTCTTCATAAGCTGACCAGTTAACAGGAACACCTAATTCGTAGCCATATTTAGCTTTGAATTTTTTCTTTAGATCTTTTCGATTAAACCAGTCATAACGGAACCAATAAAGATTAGCGAATTGCTGATCAGGTAATTGGTATACTTTACCATCTGGCCCAGTAGTGAAACTCAAGCCGATAAAATCTTTTAGATCGAGAGTTGGTAGAGTTACGTCTTTGCCTTCGCCCTTCATAAAGTCTGAAAGAGGAATGACATAATTTTGTCTGGAATGAGTCCCGATCAGATCACTGTCATTCACATACATATCATAGATATTGCGGCCTGTTTGAAACTGCGTTTGGAGTTTCTCAATGACATCACCTTCGCCAATAAGATCATGAACGATCTTGATGCCGGTAATATCATAAAAAGCCTTGGCTAGTTTTTTGGATTCATAAGTGTGAGTGTCAATGGTTTCAGAAACAACATTGATCGTCATTCCTTTATATGGCTTCGCAGCTTCCTGGAACCATAGTAGTTCTTGTTCCTGTTGCTGCTTAGTGAGTGTGCTTTGGTGGAACTCATCCTTTAGCCATTGTTTAGCCTTAGGAGACAGTGGTGCTGATTTGGCTTGCATCGCAAAACAACTCAGGGCTATCGCTCCAGTTATCAGGCTTCTTGAAATGATCATGAACCTTCCTTTCTCTAATATGATGACTATTTAGATTCTTGAGGCGTTGCCGAATTTTTTTCGGGCTCGCCCATGATTAAGCTGTAAAATATAAAACTGATCAAAAGTATGAACAGAAAATAAATTAATGAGAAGGCACTAGCTACTCCTAAATCAAATTGTCCTAGTGCCAATCGAGTTAGAAATTGACTTAGGAAAGTGGTGCTATTACCCGGTCCTCCCCCAGTAAGGACAACGGGTTCGGTATAGATCATAAAACTGTCCATAAATCTCAGCATGACAGCGATGACTAGTACTTTTTTAAGCTTAGGCAGTTCGATATAGCGGAAAATGTCCCATTTACTAGCGCCGTCAATTTTTGCTGCTTGATAATATGCTTCAGAAATCCCTCTTAAACCTGAATAACAAAGTAAAATAACCAGAGGTAGCCAATGCCAAACATCCAGAAGAAATAGGGTGGACCAAGCGTCTGATGGGTTGCCAGAGTAATTATAGTTGAACCCGAGATGCTTGAGAGTGTATCCCATCAAGCCAATATCTGCCCGGCCGAGTATCTGCCAAATAGTCCCAACTACATTGTAGGGGATGAGTAGTGGCATGGCTAAGATAACCAAAGAAAATGAGACTCCAATTCCTTTTTTCGGCAGCAGGCGGGCCATGGCAATGCCAACTGGGATTTCTATGGCCAAAACAGCAAAACTAAACATGATCTGTCTTGAAAAAGCGCCGCGGAATTCGTCGCTACGAACGACCTCCTTAAACCAGTCCCAGCCTACAAAGATACGCTGCTCTGGGCCCATGATGTCTTGTAAGGAATAATTGACGACGGTCATAAGGGGAATGACTGCGATGAAGAACACCAGCATAAACATGGGTAGAACTAACAGCCAGGCTTTTTGATTATCTTTTTTCGCTTGCATTAGTTTAATCCCATAAATTTGATTTATTGGCTGAGATATCATTGATATTATGATCTGGAAACAGGCTTATTTGCTCAAATGGTAATTCTAAGCATAGTTCCTGGTTATGTTTGAACCTAACATGAGTAGGAACGCTGACTTTTATGGGCATCGGCTGTTGAGCTTGGGTTTCGATTTCCAGAATTTTACAGGCACTTTTATATTGGATATTGCGCACAGTACCGGAGATTCTGAATCCAGAAGGTTTATCAGCAGATTTTTCTACTACCTTAACATGCTGGGGGCGAATCCCTGCCAGTAACTCTCCGTTATTTGCTTGTTCTTTCGATTGCCATGTCTCGGGCTTAAAAATACCGTATTCACGACTATGTAAAGTAAGGCCGTCAGGGTGAATCGTAGTTTTGAAAAAATTCATTCCCGGGCTGCCGACAAACATCCCAACAAAGGGGTGGCTTGGTCGGGCGAAAATTTCTTCCGGAGATCCGGCCTGAACGATCATACCGTCTTTCATAACTAAAACCTGATCAGCAAAAGTCAAAGCTTCGGTTTGATCATGAGTGACAAGAATCATGGTCACTGGCTGATTATAGTGAAACTCTCGAAGTTTTCGGCGGATAAATGCCTTTTTCCCCGGGTCTATTGTGGTCAAAGGTTCGTCTAATAAGATGGCATTGATATCTTCCCGAACCAGTCCTCGTCCCAGCGAAATCAGTTGTTTCATATGGGGCGGGAGGCTTGCGGCTGTGTTATCCAGCCTTTCTTCCAGTTCTAGTATGGCAGAAACTTTCTCCACCCGGTCTTTAATATGAGCTAATGAAACTTGCCTGCGCCTTAAAGGAAATTCTAAATTTTGTCTCACCGTCATGCTTTCATAAACGACGGGGAATTGAAAAACCTGGCCAATATTGCGACGGTCAGGTCCCAATGAACTGACTTCTTTACCATCAATCAGTACTTGTCCTTGGCTCGGTTTAATCAGGCCTGAAAGTATATTTAACAAAGTGGTCTTACCACAGCCAGATGGTCCTAGTAAGGCGTATGTGGTGCCGTCTTCCCAGGTAAAGTCAAAGGTTTTAAGGATTTGATCTCTACCATTGTAGCTATGGCCTAGGTTTTTAACTTCTATCTTTGCCATTGATGCTCCCTGTGAGGAGGTGATGCGATGAGGTGTCCCTGTTGATGGAAGGCATAAAGAAGGTCTGTACTCATGGATAATGCAACTTGATCACCCATATGGGTATTATGGGCTCCATCTCTAGATACCAAAACTGAAAGCCCCTCTGTGGAAACCTCTGTTAAGGTGGACTCTCCTGATACCTCAACCCAAGTGACTTTACCCTCACTCAATGGCAGACCTTTTTGATCAACATGGAGGTTTTCTGGTCGAATCCCAAATTGATAGTCTCCTTCCGGTATATCCTGGAGATGTTTAGGAATCGGTATTGAAATGCCCATTTTTAATTTGAGTTCATTCTGGGTTTTAGTGCCTAAAATATGATTCATAGGAGGATCAGAAATGATCTCAGCTACTCGTAATGATTTTGGTTTAGTGGCAACTTCAACCGTACTATCCTGCTGCAACACTTGGCCATGATCCATAATAATGGTTTCGCCTTGGAGGCTGAGGCATTCATGAGGATCGGAAGTTGCAAATAAAGCAATTTTATTATTTTCTTTAAAGTAGTCCCGAAGAAAATGACAAAGATGATCCCGAAGCTGGTAGTCAAGATTTACCAAAGGTTCATCCATAAGCAAAATGTCGGCATCTTGAGCCAGCGCTCTGGCAAAAGCAGTTCTTTGTTGCTGACCACCACTCAGTTCGGAAGGGTATACATTTAGAAATGGTTTTAACTGAAAGAAGTCTGCCATTTCATGAACTCGCTTCGTTATTTCTTTTTTCGAATACTTTTTCTTAATTCTTAAAGGAATAGCAATATTTTCAAAAACATTGACATGGGGATAATTGATGAAATCCTGAAACACTAAAGCTACGGGGCGGCGGCGCACTGGGACTTGAGTGATATCCTGCTCATTGAGCCATAATCGACCAGATGCAGCTTTTTCAAGTCCCGCAACTAGGCGTAGTAGCCATGTTTTCCCAGCACCAGTTGGACCTAGTAAGGTGTGAATACCACTATTGCAGGTCAAATCGATTGTGTTGGGTTGGTTGCGGGTTGATGTTTTGGGAAAACGAATGCAGCTTTCGAAACGTAATTGCAACTAGTGCCTCCCTAAGAGCCCATTGGGCAGTCAAAAATTTGCAGAAATGTAGCATACGGACTAAGCCACAGCAAAAAAATAAAATAAAAATATCTTTATTTCCCCTGGTCCAGTTCTCCCTTTCATGAAACCAAACTTCTTAGTATTGACCATCCTACAAAGGCGCACTACAGTTGAAATAATTTATTTACAACAGCGTTGCTTTGGTTCGGAGAACCAAAAGGTGAGCGTCAATTTTAAAATCTAAAACTATATCGAGAAATCATTAAGTTTATGCTGATATAATTAGGCATTGATTGAGCTTTAGAGGATTGAAACATGAACAGGATACAGACCATCACCTTAAACCATGACAAATGGGTGCGGTCGCCTAATGGTATACTTGCGGGAGTTTCTCAGGGAATGGGAGATTCTTTTGGGATTGACCCTCTATTTATTAGGTTGGCTTGGTTTGCAGCCTTTTTGGCGGGTGGTGCTGGGTTAGTCGGCTATATTCTGTTGGCTATTTGTTTGCCGCGAGAGGATCTGCTGGACGAAGCTTATCAGAAAAAGATCTTAGGGGTATGCGCAAGGGTGGCTAACAAAGTAGATAAAGATGTCGGCTTGGTCAGGCTGGCTGCTTGCATCTTGGCTATGGTCTCCTTTGGTGTGACCGTCTTGGCCTATGCGGTGTTACATTTTGTATTGAGCCAGAATGTTCAGCCGATTCGTTTGAAAAGTTATCGCTAGTTTTGTGATTGAGCTTTTCTTGGTGTGAGTTATGAAATGGATATAGTCTTTAGACTATATCCATTTTTGTTTTATCAAAGATTCTTTTGCAGCTTCTTTTTGTCAGTCTTATCGAATAAGTTCTGACAATAGCCTTGAAACTTGTCCTTAAGGATTTGGTTGGTTTGATTCAATAGCTTTGCAGGTATTTGCATTTGGCTCTGGCTATCCCTGGCCGTATCAAATAGATCCTTGATATCATCACTTATCTTGCGGCGGACCCTTATCCCGGATACGGCGGCCTCAATATTGAATTCAATAT
>PBRN01000321.1 GCA_002725955.1 Pseudobdellovibrionaceae bacterium | reverse complement strand
TTTATGCATGAGTCCTTTGATAAGGATGCTCCTGAAAACTATACCCGCGACTGGTTCGCATGGGCTAACACTCTGTTTGGGGAATTGATTCTAAAAATCGAGAAGGAAAGACCTCATCTGATTCTGGCTCAAACCTAGGGTAGGTTAGACTTTAGCTAAAGGCAGCTCAGTTGGCTGCCTTTAGCTTTAATACAAGCTTCAATGGCCTTTGTTTGCATTTTTTCTTAGATCTGACAGAGCACTTGCCCCGGACAGTTCTTCCTTTGATAAGGCAACTGTTTCAATGGCTTCCAGAGTATTTTTAGGCCATCGTTTTTGAATCAGATTGATCAAAGACTTTGGTAGCAGCCCCATGGGATCTGCGAAGATTTCTACACTAACATGAGTCTCTTGATTATTTTCAGCGGCTCTCAAGGAAAAGGAACTGTTCCAGGTATAGCCTCGGACAAACTCGGGATCTTCGGCAACATCAAGGTCAGAGTTAATCTGAATTAACACCAAGTTTTTGCCGATGAGTTTGGTCTGTGTGCGGTTCACAAAGTCCCGGTCTGATATGGGCCATGGCATATCGATTACTGTTTGTTCAATAAAGTCAGTGGAACTGGTTTTAGCTACCAGGGTAGTGCCGGAATAACGATCCACCCATTTGTAACGGATTTCAGGAGATTTCATCACTGCTAAAATGCGGTGAAGAGGTGCCTTCATGGTCATTTCTCCCTTGAAGGCGATGAGGTCAGAACCCGGAACTTCCTTGGTATAAATTTTCACTTTGGGGTGGGACTCATAGAACTTCCATGGCAATTTATTATAGCTTTCCATGGCGGGAGGTTCGATCTTCTCGTTGGCGAATGCGCACACGGTAGATGTCATAGTGGCTATGATCATAAATTTTCGGATCAGATTCATGGATGTTCCTTTCTTCCGTTGGAATGGCTTATGATCTAGTTATTGTTCTGCAGAAGACATTACAATAAAACGAGTCGGTAAAGCAAAGTCTAGAGTTTTGATTTGAAGTGAAGTCTGGTACGGTAGCTAGAGTTGAAAAGGACTGATGATGACTGCGAATGACGACAGAATATTGTTTTTTGATATTGATGGCACTCTGATTCATTCGGGTGCAGCCGGCTCAGCAGCGCTGGACGACACGCTATCCGCTGTTTTAAAGATAGAAAACCCTGACACCGATATTGATTATGGTGGACGCACTGACCTTGGGATCATGCGCGAGCTGATGGAATTGAATAAGATTAAATATTCCTCAAGCCTGGAAAAAAAATTGCTGGAGCATTATGTAGATGAGCTAAAAAAGTGGTTACCGCAAAAAGACGGTAAAGTCCTGCCGGGAGTGGTGGCCCTGCTGGATCATCTCCGGGATTTACCGGGGTTTCAGAGTGGCCTGATCACCGGTAATATCCGGCCGGGTGCCTTTGCCAAGCTAGCTCATTTTAATCTGGATCACTATTTTGCCTTTGGGGGGTTTGGTGATCGTGAAATAAAACGTGAAGACATCGTTGCCGAAGGGCTGCGGGATGCAACCTCATCTCTGGGGCGTTATGTGGATAAGGATAAATGTTTGATCATTGGGGATACCCCCCGGGATGTGGAATGCGCCCGAGCCCATGGGATCAAAGTGTTGATTGTTACCACAGGCTTTGCCTCCCAGAAGTCTTTGCTGGCAGCAGATCCAGATTATTTGGTGGATGATTTGTCTGATCGAGAACAAATCATGCAGATCCTTTCCAGCTTTTAGAATCCGTATCGGCTTATCTTAGGCAGTTTTTCATGCTGCTGATAAATTCATCTATTTCTGATTTTTCTGTATCCCAGCTGGTAACCCATCGGACCAGGCTGTGGTCAGGATCCCAGACATAGAATTTCCACGGAGTCGCTAGTTCGTCGATTACGATTTGTGGTACCCTAGCAAAAACTTCATTAGCTTGAACTTCAAACAGTAACTCGACCCCGGGAAGCTTAGCCGCTTCATCTCCAAGGTATTTAGCCATGCTGTTGGCATTAATTGCATTGTGTCGCCATAGGTCATCATGAAGTAGTGCGTCGAACTGTGCAGCTACATAGCGCATTTTTGAAGAAAGCTGCATGGCCTGCTTGCGAAACCAAGCAAAGCCTTCGCCTATCTCTGGATTAAGGATGATCACCGCTTCCCCCATCATCAGGCCGTTTTTAGTCCCTCCGAAACTGAGGATGTCGATGCCGCAATCGGTGGTGAGTGCACGAAGGTCACAACCCAGGCTCACTGCGGCATTGCTGATGCGAGCCCCATCCATATGGATATACAGGTCGTGTTCGTCTGCTACTTTGCGTAGTGCTTTTAGTTCGTCTTGGGTATAAACCGTACCGAATTCAGTGGATTGGGTGACAGAGATGAGTTTGGGTTGCACCCAATGCTGATCCTTGGATCCATTTAGATGCACCTTGATGCTTTCAGGGGTTAATTTTCCCTGGACATGGGGGACCGTTAAAATTTTACTGCCGGTAAAATATTCCGGGGCACCACATTCGTCGCTGTTCATATGGGCGATGTCGGTTGCGATGATCCCTTGGTATGATTGACATACTGTTTTGATGGAAAGGACATTGGCGCCGGTGCCGGTCAGAACCAGATGAGGCTGGGCCTGGGGACCAAAAATCGATTTGAATTGTTCCACAACCTGCAGGGTCATGGGGTCGGCTCCATAGGCGGATACATGTCCGGAATTTACTTTTTCCATAGCTTTTAGCACATTAGGATGGACCCCTGAATGATTGTCGCTTCCAAAACCCAAGTCAGACTCCTTTTTATCTTTAATCACGCACAAACTTAGCTTATGACCAGACGCAGGTTTTAGCAAAACCTTACTGGCTTGACCACCAATACAACTGGCTGAGGGCAGCCTCGGCATAAAAATGGTAATCAGCTAAAATAAGTTAAACAACTTGGGCCGGCTTGACAACGATAGGGATGTTGATCATTCTACCAAAAAGGCAAAAGTATGAGGGGTATATGCTTGATCAGACTCAGCGCTATATTTTAGATCCAAAACAGCCCGGTTACGACGATCAAATTCAGTTATTTCGGACACAGTTTGCCAAGGAAGGTGCTCTGGTACTGCCGGGTTTTGTGTCGGCAGCAAACCTGAAAACTATGGTGAGTGAGAGTCTGGCTTTGTCAGAGCGGGCCTTCCATAATTTCGAAACTTCCACTATTTTTCTTGAATCCCCTGATCCGGCATTGCCTGAGGATCATGTCAAAAGGATGGTTGATCACAGCAAAATCCATGTCATCGCCAATGATCAAATACCCGACTGTTCGAAGTTAAGAGAGTTATATTTGCATCAACACCTCACTAGCTTTATTCGGGACGTGGCGGGAGTGCCCTCATTGTATCGTTACGGCTGTCCTCTGGGAGCTTTAAACTATCAGCTGATGAAAGATGGTGACGGGGTCAGGTGGCACTATGATATTTCAGATTTTGTTGCTGCCATCCCCATTCAGGATGCTGACCAGGGAGGGGCTTTTGAGTATGTTCATAACCTGAGGCTTACAGATAATTCTTCTTGTGATCTAGCTCGTTCTTACCTGAAGGAGCAAGCTGGACAAGCCAGTATTTTGGAATCGCCACTGGGAAGTTTGGTGTTGTTTCGGGGGAGGAATACGCTGCATCGGGTTACGAAAATCCTGGGTGATAAACCCCGGATTAATGCTTTACTAGGTTATGCGACAAAGCCTGGGCATAATAGCTCTAATTTTGTGAAAATGATGCGCTACGGTAGGCTCCAAGTGATTCGTCCTGATGAGAGTTAGGAATGATTCTAAACGAATCAATTTTTTCTGATCTGGATAAACATTTCTTAATACGAATCAGTCAGGATCGTCGATACCTTCTTGAAGAATGGAATCTGCATAGACAAATTAAGTTAATGGCGTGATGACCGATAGTAAGGTTTAATCCGGTAAGTATACAGAAGAACCGTCTTCCCAGCGTGCCTGATAGATAGTCGCCGTGTGTCTTTCGAAGATAACGAAGTGTCC
The DNA here is from genome assembly GCA_002725955.1 of Pseudobdellovibrionaceae bacterium. Taxonomy (GTDB): domain Bacteria; phylum Bdellovibrionota_B; class Oligoflexia; order Oligoflexales; family Oligoflexaceae. The sequence continues at coordinate 8,332 of PBRN01000321.1, read as the reverse complement.
GGGAACTTTTCTTATTTCGGCTTCCTCACATTTTCCTGCTGCTATGATCTGATCTGAATAAAGCTCGCTAAACTGCTGGGAATTGCCTTGTTCCACTACCGGCTGGGGATTCGATCGGCCTGGCCTGAAACCAGACGCATGGATGGTGACTGCTTGCAGGCTTACATTTTTGGTGTTGCAGATCTCAAAAGTGATGCTGCTGCCATCTGCAGCCTGGTCGACGGTTCGGGCCGTGGCATAAGTTTTAGCTTGGTTCATGCTATATTCGTCCCAGACCATGATGCCAGCAATAAAAATGGCGATGCTAATGCCGCTCCAAAAGGCGCTTTTGAATAGAGAGGTTTTATGGCGATCATCAACAAATTTGTAGAACAGGACCGCAGCAATAATTCCCAGTGATATGATAGCCAGTATTCTCATGCTCTGATCCTGTCGTTATTTCTTCTCAGTTATTGTAGCCATAGCCTTTAATGTGCTCACCCGTTCAAGTAATAGATCTAGCTGCCTGTGGACACCGGCAATTTCTTCGGTCATGACCTGCTCATGATCCCTCTGATCTGTCTTTAATTGAGCCTGGACCTCTCGATTTGCTTCATCCATACCATTCATAATCACGCCAATAAACAAGTTCAAGATTACCATGGTTCCAAGAAGCACAAAAGAGACAAAGAACAAGGCAGAGACGAGCGGCATCGCCTTGGGATTTTGACACATTTCCTGCATGCCGTCATAGCCATAATTATTGCAGCCAAACATGTTGATGTACATGACGTCAGTCCAGTCCTCTAGGGTAACCACCCTAAACAGGCTTAACAGTGAATATTCAAGAGAACGGAAATGGATCGGATCATTGGCGCCAAATAGAAATGTGGCTGCTACAGCGTACACATAGAAGAATAACCCTAGCAATAAGCTTACATAGAACATGGAGGGAATACTCTTCAGCAAGGCAGTTACAATAAGCTGTAATTTGGGAACCGCTCTTACAATCCGCAACACCCTCAGCAGCCTCAAGAGTCTAAGGACAGTGATATACTGAGAGTTGAATGGCATTAAGCAGGCTACCACAATCACAAAGTCAAAAATATTCCAGGGGTCCATGAAAAATTGATGGGGCCTGGGCCACTTTGCTATCAATTTAATGAGGATTTCTGCACAGAATATGGCGAGGATCGTGATATCTATTGCTGCTAATAAAGCTTCATGTTCCAGTCGAATAGACTCATAGGTCTCTAGTCCCACAACAATACCTGCCACTAGAATGACTACGATAATGAAGTTTTGAAAAAATGATGAATCTGCAATGCGCTTGCATAGAGCGGCCACCGGTTTCCCCCTCAGGTTCAGTTTTCCATGGAGTTGTTGATAGCATTTCCTTTGTTTTTGTCAACTATCCAGTATGACTGGTATTTCTGGGGTTGCAGTCTCTTATGTTCACCCTATTTGGCAAGTTTGGATTTTATGGGATGTCCATTTCAAAGTGCGATGTTTTTTGCGGACATGAAGAAGAAGCAAGTTTCGTTGAAAATCTTGTCAATATATTTTATTCACGGTTACATTTGCGAAGATTGAGCTTGGACTCTAAGCTAATAAACGACCTGTTCAAACAGGACCGTTACCGTTAGGTCCTGGATAGATCTCCTCCCTAGAACAATTTCTGCTTATTAAGCTTCTTTGCCTGATAAATTCAAAAGAAAAGCCCATTTTAGTGCTTGTTCTTTCAATGCCTCGTATCTGCCGGAGGCTCCTCCATGGCCGGCGGCAAAGTTGGTTTTGAAGAGAAGCATAGTATCATTAGTTTTATAATCTCTTAATTTGGCCACCCACTTAGCGGGCTCCCAATACTGAACTTGAGGATCATGAAAACCCGTAAAGACGAACAAGTGAGGATAATCTTGTTTCTGTACATTGTCATATGGAGAGTAGGAAAGCATGTAGCGATAAAAATTTTCCTCATTTGGGTTGCCCCATTCGTCATATTCAGCCGTTGTCAGTGGAATGGAGTCATCTAACATCGTGGTTACAATATCAACGAAAGGGACTTCGGCAATAGCACCATGAAAAACTTCGGGAGCCATATTTAACACTGATCCGATCAAGAGCCCACCGGCGCTGCCGCCCATAGCAAACAATCGATCATGGGAGGTGAATTGGCGTTTTACCAAATCTTTAGCTACATCGATAAAATCGTAAAAGGTATTTTTCTTATTTAAAAGTTTACCTGCTTCATACCAAACCTGTCCCATTTCTGCTCCACCTCTGACATGAGCGATTGCAAAAATGAATCCTCGGTCGAGTAGGCTAATGCGGGCGGTACAAAACCATGGTGGCATCGAACGACCATAAGAGCCGTAGGAGAAAGCAAGAAGAGGTGCAGACCCATCGAGGGCTGTGTCCTTTCTATAGACCAAGGAAACAGGCACCTTGGTGCCATCTCTGGCTTCTGTGAAAATACGCTTGGTTTCGTAGAGTTCTTTGTTGTATCCCGAGGGAATTTCTCTTTCTTTTTTAACCTCTGAAGTACGATTTTCCATATCATAATCTATCACGGATTGAGGGATGTGAAGTGATTCAAAAACAAACCGAAGGGTTTTCGATTCAAAATCCCAATTGCCTGCGAGTGACACCGACCAGGTCTGCTCGCCAAAGTCAATCAGATGACTTTCTTTGGTTTCCAGGTCAAACATCCTTAACCAAGCAAGACCATCACGGATTTCCTTAACGACCAGATACTTTGAAAAAGATTCGATGCTTTCAATCAAAGTGTTGTCGCAGTGAGGTAACCATTCTTGCCATTGATCCTCTTGGAAAGATTGTTGTCCACAGGTCATGATTCTAAAATTTTGAGCCTCTCTGTTAGTTCGGATAAAAAACTGTTCTATACCATCTTCAACTGTGTATTCATGACCTTTTTGCCGTTCACTAAATACCTTAAAATTTCCCCACGGATTTTCTGAATTGAGTAAGTGGATTTCTGATGCCAAAGTAGAACTGGAGGTGAGTCGTAAATATTTTCGGCTTTTTGTCAATGAAATATTGATTCTAAAAGTTTCATCTTTTTCTTCGAAGATTAGCGTGGGGTTATCAGACCCCAATTTTTGTCGATATAGCTTATTAGCACGCAAAGTCGTTGGGTCCTGTACCGTATATAGAATAGTTTTATTATCAGCTGCCCAGACTACATTTCCTGTCATATCTATAACCGGATTAAGAAGCTTTTCACCGGTGCTTATATTGATGACATTAAGGGTATATTTATTTCTGCCTTCGGTATCCAGAGTATAAGCAAGCATTTGCCCATTTGGACTTACTTCCGCAGCTCTAAGCATGGCGAAATTATATCCCTTTGTGATCACATTACCATCCAGATAAATCTCTTCTTCTTCATTTTTATCAAGTCTTTTTTTTCGGCAGTAGATAGGATATTCTTGGCCTTCTTCTGTTCTGACATAATAATAGTAGTCACCCTTCTTTACAGGATAAGTTATATCATCATGCTTAATTCGCCCTTTTAATTCTTCGAAAATTTTGTTTTCCAGAGATGTAACAGCAGAGGTCTGTGTTGTTACATAATCATTCTCGGCTTCTAGATATTCACGGACATTCTTATTTTCTCTTTGATTTAACCAAAACCAGGGATCTTCTCTTGTGTGATTATGAATAGTCATTTTCTGCGAAATTTTCTGAGCTTTGGGAGTGTGATGTATCATTTTTAATTTCCTATTGGACGATGTAACCTTTGAGGGGCCAGTTAGAATATTTTTAATTATTTGATGGATCGAGTATATCCATGATTACCTGGCGAATAATGCGTAACCCAATATCATAGCAAAACTAAATTGAACCAGCCCAAATGTCAAGGCGATCCCTGCATGGAATACGATGCCGGATAAGATAAGCACCGGTCGATACTTCAGTTGTCAGATTAAAAAAGGAAATACATACTGAAAAACTAATGTGAAATTGGTTAATGTCATATGCCATGCGCAAAGAAGAGAGAAAGGCTGATTATGTAGGCTACTTAAAGCAATAGTCGAAACAGTTTAAACATTGTTAAATTTATTTGCTCCATGGGCAGAGAAATTTTCGTGAACAAAAACGGTCAGGTCTAAACATAACCTGTTAATGGATGTGAAAAATAATTTATTAGATGATATATTGATGCTATCTTTGCTTCTAACTTTTTATTTGTAATTAATATAATAGAGTCAGTATGTTGATCCGGTTCTATTTGCAGAGCAAATCTCATTGAATGAACAATTTTTATCGCTAGGAAAATAAATGAATAGTGTAGTAATGACTCCCTATAGAGATATCAAAGCGGAAAGTTTCGCCGGGGTTCAGAAAGTTTTTCAGGGTTACCTTCAAAGCCATTATCCGTCTCTTCCTGTACCTACTATTTATGAAAATGGTGTGGCTGTTAGTCACATGGTTTCAGGGCTTACCGTAAATGCCTTCGAAGCTCCTTATTTCTGGGTGAATTCTTCAAATCGAGAGCAAGCTAAACAGTTAATTATGTTTGGCATGGAAAGGATTCCTTCTGGGATTTTTTATTGGCACGGAGATCTAGATAATGAACCCCATTTGCAGTCTAGTAATGATCTTGTTTTTATCTATAGCCAAGATAATGGGCAGCAGCATTCGAGAGGGAAGCTGCGTTGGATTTCATCCCCGTTAGCTTCAACGGACATACTTATGGATGAGCTCAAAGAATATTTTCCACCTTCAGACTTTTGGAATGATAAATTTAGGTTTGTTGGTCTAGAAATTGATGGCAAGTTGGTATCGATCCTTGATTACTCTGTCCAGTATGACAACTCTTGTGTGATTCAAAAAGTGGTTACTGCAGATAGTCTACGGGGTAAAGGTTATGGAACTGAACTAGTGGGATCTTTTTCTCAATCAGTTAGTTGCATGGAGAGTGGAATATATTATGTGTGTGATGAGAAGAATATAGCGTCAGTTAAAACTGTAGTAAAAGCTGGTTTCAAAGAATCAGATTCTATAAAAGTTCTTCAAAAGAAAGAGTGTTGAACGGTCGATTAATATAACCGATTAAAAATGAGACTCATGGGGTGTATCATAAAGATGATGGATACATTTAAATGAAAAAATCGAAAAAATTGACTAGCTGACAAGCGAGATCATTCTGGAACTGAATAAAAATAAGCATAAAAGCGCCGAGCCCCATCCTCACTATTAAGGTCGGTGCTGGTTTGGTCGTAAGGAGCAGTCTGTTCCTGGTAAAGGGCAATCGATCTGTTATCCCGGCTTCCATGTTCTCAGGAGGATTCTCTTCAATTCATGCATGATGTGAAAACAATCGGCCGTTATTGAGATGATTTACTTGTGATTGCAAATAGTCGACCATTTTAGCAATCAGCCCCTCTAACCCCGTGAAACAATAAGAATGGAAAATCGTTGATACTGAATTAGCTGTCAGTCATAATGGCTGTCGGCATAGCCACAGGGCTGTATTGTCATATCCCATAACCCTGACGGAGGCTCTCCTTTGCAATTGATTCTGCTCTTAGTTCTTACAATTTCTACCTTGGTTGGGTGTCAAGATACTCAAATAAAAAGCTTTAGAACCTCTAGCAATAATAATGTGGCATCAAACTGCGCATTACAGGCAGATTCCAAAGACTGCCAAAAACAGGAAGAAAAAGACTATGGCCTTCCCGAGGATTATGAATTTATTTTTACAGCAGACGAATATAGATCAATTGAAGGTAAACTTTATCAGCAAGGTTGTTCGCTGACATACGCTAAGGGAATTGTTGATTGCCCTCCTTTGCAGTCTTTTGAGGCAGCAGATCAACTATGGGAATTGGTAAAGAAGTTTGGTTTAGGAGTCCATAATGATCCAAATCGGAAAGATTCTCTAGTTAGATTTGATGCTCTTAACCTCAGTTATCATCGATTAATCATACAGATCGAGGCCAGTGAATATATGCAGCCAAAACTAAGCGAATACGAATCCTTGGTTGATGAGATTAGCTCTGAGGAATTGAGAGTTGATGCTGTAGTTGATGTGGGTTTGCAGAAGAAAATACCAGCTATACTGGAAATTCAAAAATTTCTTGACAACCTAGGTGGTGCGGAACTGCTGCAGGCAAGAAAAATTAAATCACTATTAATTGCTAATGGAAATCTCTATTCCACTACAGAACAGCCCGGTTCTTGTTTTGTCTATCTGGATTATAGAATAACGTCCTCTCAGATTGTAGATTTCATAAACTCATTGTCCCCTATTTGCCAATGATAGAGACTGCAATCAGCATCTTCAAAAGGTCCAATCATCGATAACAGTTCCAATGAGGAAAAAGCTAAAATGCAAAACTGCTACTGGTGCAACCAACGAATCGAATCAAATCCAACAGAAATAACATCAGCAGCGGGCAACCAGTGGTGGGCCCATTCTTATCACTTAGAACTTATCCATCAGGCCGAAAAATGGGATAAACTAGGTTTTATCCTTCTTCTCATACTTACCCTGACTATCGGCGTTATGGCATTTTTTATGCCAATAGCCGTGCCTATGTTAGTCGTGACAATGGGTTTGTTGTTACTGAGTTTGCCGATGGCCACACCTCAGGTGAAAGGTTTTTGTGGCGTACGGAAGGCGATTACGCTGACACGGGGCATCGCTGTTGCTGTGATCGTCTTGGGTTTAATCTTGGTTTTTCTCTAGATTTTTTCTATCTATGTCGCATGCTGTCCATGGGTCTGCCATTCACGGGGCTGCTATCCAGTGACTCAAAACCATCGATCATCATCCCTTCTGTTTTTTCGTTGTTTTCAGTGAACTTTGCCCTTTTTTCCGGTCATATACTTTTTAATCTGTAACCCATCCTAATAAAATAAGTACCTTATAACAAATCGGTCGTGGCATAGGGTTTGCAAAACTGTGGTTGGCATCGGCATTGATATGGTCTTTGCTTTTTATTTTTCAAACCAATGAACTCAGGTAACAATGTTATGAAAAGAAAGTCTATCTTAATTGTTGAAGATTCCTACGAACAGCTAGAGCGATACAAACAGCTTTGTGAAAGAGATATGATCGTATACATTGCCCGCAGCAAACCCGAAGCTCTAGCCCGTTTGCAAATGAGTCATGTGGATTTTGTCTTGTCCGATATTCACTTAACTGCTTCGATGGAACAAAACTCATACGAGGGTTTTGATATTCTCAAGTATTGCAAGGAACATCACCCAGAGACTCTGGCGATGGTGATGTCTTCAGATCCTAAGATTGATACCTATCATAAAGCAAAAAGCTTAGGGGCCATCCAATTTATTCGCAAACCCATCCTTAGTTATGATGAACTTAGTATTGCTTTTCAAACAGCATTGGAGCGGCATCGGCTGCTCCGTTGGAAGGCGAATCAAAGTAAAGAACAACCGTTGCCGGCAGACCTTGCAGAAAAATGCCACGATGGGGTGGTGTTCTCGGAAAAATTAAGAAATCTGGCCCGAGGCCTGGCCAATAATAAAGAAATTTCAGTGACCATTCACGGGGAAACCGGTACCGGCAAAGAAGAGTTTACTAAACTGATTCATAAGCAGCGGGTGGAGCAGGAAGGGGTAGTGCCTTTCATTGCAGTGAACTGTTCATCTCTTGATTCTGACCTAGCGTCGTCAGCCATTTTTGGCCATTTAAAAGGTGCCTTTACCGGTGCTGAAAGAACCACGGAAGGTTATATTGGGGAAGCTGACGGTGGGATTTTGTTTCTTGATGAAATCCAGAACCTGCCGATGGATACCCAAAAACGATTGCTCCGTGTGCTCAATGATGGTTCATACCAGCGGGTGGGCGATTCTCGGGAACTATCCTCTGATTTTCAACTGGTGGTGGCCACAACCTGCGACCTCGACCAAATGGTGGCAGACGGTCATTTTCTACTTGATCTACGCACACGTATTCTGGGCTTTGACGTAAATCTGCCGCCACTTAGAGAAAGAATGGAAGAGCTTGATATTCTGGTCCCACTGTTTTTGGCCAAACAAAATGTGCAGGTGCCGGAGGCAGAACTAAAGCGGATTATCGATCACTGCAGCCAGTATTACTGGCAGGGTAATATCCGTCTATTACACAAGGCTATTCAGGCTATGTGTTTTGCTGCCACGCTTAACGAAGAACCGTTGCAAGCGGGCCATCTGCCAGTTTATCGCTCGATGCTGGCGCCTGAATCGAATGATGAGGAAGATGCTGACAGCACAGGCCTGAGTCCGGAAGTGATGGAGCCTTTTCACAAAACCCTGCCCCTGAAAGAAGCCGTTGAGCGCTATGAGAAATTAGTTCTGGTTCATAACATCAAAAAATATCGCA
>PBRN01000278.1 GCA_002725955.1 Pseudobdellovibrionaceae bacterium | reverse complement strand
TGGATCTGGCACAGAAACAATGGATGCACAGTTGACTAAATTCATGCCAATGATGCCCTCAATGGGTCACGGTTCTGATATGTCTGCCCAAGAAATTATGCAGATGGAAGGCGGCATGTGGATGGTTAAAGGCATTAATTTTAATATGGGTGGCAAGTGGGTTGTTGAAATTGATGCAACCGTTGCCGGTAAAGCAGATTCAGCTGTGGTGACTTTAGATGAACTTTAAGCCATTTCTTGGTTATGCAGGTATCCTGCTGGGGCTTTTGGCCCTGGCAGGGCTTTTTCGTAGTGAAGTTGCCTATGGTTGTTCTTCTTGCGGCACCGGCGGGGGAGATCCGCTTATTCTTTATCCAGCCGAGTCGCAGAAGTACTATCTTGGCGCTTCAAGACAAAGCGGAATAAAGAATATTAATAGTTATGGTAAACCCACTGCCAACTATGGGCCTGAAGTCAAAGGGCGAACGACACTGGCGGCCGGCTATCGTCTGTTACCTAAGGCCTTTGTTACTTTAAATGTTTCTCTGCTGGAGAACTCTGCAGGCAGCGAATTAATGCGCGGTGTTGGCGATCCCTCATTAGGCGGGCGCTGGACTATTTTGCGGCAGAACTTTGCGCAACCTATTTTGCCTCAGGTTCAGCTGCTTTTTGGTTACCAGCCGGGTTGGGCTAGGGGGGGGAAGGACAGTGAATCTGGCCGTTCTCTGGACGTTTTTGGCGCTGGTTTTGATCAGCAAAGGCTGGGTCTGGATCTATGGTGGGGAATGCAGAAGATCCTATTTGGTGGAAGTATTAACTATGTGTATTCTTCGCCAAAGAGGGAAAGTGTTGGTGTTGAGCAACCGGGTTTAGCAGAATTTACTAATTTGACTCTTGGTTATCAGCTGGTGCCCGAGACTAAAATTCTGGGAGGATTGCTTCGTCAACGAACAGCTCAGCGTATTTGGCGGTCTCAATCGATTGCGGACTCAGAAATCATTAATCATACCTGGTTTGCTACCATTGATTATCGCAAAGCATGGGGGGTATTACGGTTAACGTTGAACCGGATTGGTTATGAGCTTCGGCAAAAGAATACCGTGCAGTCTCAGAACTATACTTTGGCTTGGATGAGGGCTTTATGAGTCTACGGTCATGCTCAATTTCCGTTCTCTTAACTTTATCGGTTTTTTTAATGACTGGTAATGCTAAGGGTGCTGTTGTCTGTGAGAAAAAGAAAGTGAAGCAAGTGGAATCCTGGCGCATACAACACCCAAAGGGGCGTGTTATTTTCTTTGCTTCATGGTGTTCACAATGTGTTGCTCACCTTAAGGAATATCGTCCAGGGGAGGATCTATTCGTTCTTGCTTTTGATGAGCTGGAGCCGGGGGTTCGAGCCTTGTCCTCGGTCTTGGGGCAAATAAAAGTACTATGTTATTGGGATCATAGAAATGAGACTGTTGACCGGTATGGAGTAAAGAGCTTGCCTTTCATTTTAGAAGCGGGGCAGCAAAAGCAGGAATGACTAGCTACCTCGACGATGCTGCCAGAGGAGGCGAGCAAGCTGCTGCATATCGGCTACGGTATCGCCCTCATCAACGATTTCATAACCTAGGATTGTTTCGACGATATCTTCGAGGGTAACGATTCCCGACAAGCCACCATGCTCATCAATGACAGCAATGATCTGAGTCTTTTCGGCAATTGCTTTTCTAAATGCCATTAATACAGTTGTCCCCTTGGGGATCGTGGCTATTTTGCGGGCATAAAAGGATAGAGGCTTAGCGCCATTGCCTGCCACTTTAGCCTTGAGTATGTCGGCTAAGAGCACAAACCCCACCAGTTCTTCATGAGTCTCTTCATAAATAGGAATCCTTGAGAACCTGATGCGACTATGTTGTTCTATAAACTCATTCACGGTGAGTTTGGAGTCCAGAGTAAATACAACTGTGCGGGGCGTCAGTATCTTTTGAAGCTTGACCTTGTGAATCTTCAGCATACTGTGAACCATTGCAAACTCATCGGGTTCAAGTTGGTCTTCTTCCACACTCAATTCGGCTAAGGCTAAAAACTCTTCCCGATTGGGGGACCGTTTATGCTCGTGTCCAGCTAAGCTACGAGTAATCAAGCTGGCAAAATAGAGAAAAGGCTGCAGGATAAAGATCAGCTTATGCAGGCAGTAGGCGGTAGAAGGTGCAAAAGTTTTCCAGTATTTGGCTCCTAAAGTTTTCGGAATGATTTCGGAAACCACCAGTATCAGGAAAGTAAGAACAGCCGAGATGAATCCTAAATAGCCATCACCAAAAACCTTGGTGGCCTGTGCTCCTGTCCCTGCTGCTCCGACGGTATGGGCTATTGTATTAAGAGTTAAAATAGCAGCAAGAGGTCGGTCTATTTCCAGCTGCATTTCCTGCAGCCCTTTTGCATAGCGGTGTTTTTCCCTGATGGCAATAGCAATATAACTTGGAGTGATTCTTAGTATCACGGCCTCGGCAATCGAGCAGAGGAACGAAACGCCAATGGCTAAGACAAGATAGATGATTAAGAGCGTCAATGTTTCATCCTGTGCAGCGTAACTAGTCAGGCAACCCACCTAAGATCTTAATCATACAATAAACCAGCGAGAATGTAGAGAGATTGCTTTGATAAATGTTGTTTTGAGAGGTTGATGGTCATGTGCCGACCTGCGAGGCTATGAACCAGATGCGTCCTTGCTTATCCCTAAGTCATCTATCAGATAAGGCTAGTATTTTTCCCTCTAGAGATAGTGAGTGACCTGTTCCTGGTTAATACTATTTGCTAGCGGATGATCCAAAACACTTTGGATAAAATTTCGCTATCTTTCACCGTACCATACTGGTTGCTGTCAACACTGTGAGGGTGGGTTCCTGCGACTTCGAGTCCTTGATCTGACTTTTTCTTGACCCTCTTAACCATAAGTGGATACCCTTCCTTGCGAAACACGACCAGATCTCCGATCTTGATGGTCAGAAAACGCCGAAAGAACAGAGGAAGGCTCCATGATATGGTCAAAACATAGGAACCCTCAGCCACGTCTGGGCTGAGGCTGCTGCCTTGTATGCGATACATTTTGAGCATGTTAATTTCTTACCATAACAAACCACTTATTAGAGGTCTGGATAGACAACTTCTAAGCTCGGTGGATATGGGCAGGTGGCTTTTTTGACTTTAACACCTTTGGTTTGCCAAAAAATATCAGAGAACTGATTTACCAATTCCACTAATTTTAAACCGTGATCTTTGTTCGGTTCTTGCTTTGTTTTGGAAGCAGTCATCATGATGTTATGACATACTTCGTGGATTTCAGGAAATTTTTCCATTTGAGGGGCTTTGAAGTAATCTCCCCAAATGATGCGAACTTCTTCTTTGCAAAGTGTTGCCTGATCTTCTTTTTCTCTTACATACCTAGCCATGGTATTATGAAACGCCAAAGTGTCAGACTTTTTGGCATTTAACTCTTCCATGAGATCGATCATCCGAACTACAGTCAATGCTGCGATCATGGCCGGAGCAGGGTCATATATTTTACAAGGGATATCGCAATGTGCGGATACTGATTCTATCTGGTTACTGTGACGGTCCAAAATTGACTTGATCATGATTTCAAAAGCCCCCGGTTTCTATTATTTATAACGTTCGTAAATATGAGCACACCAAAATATAGCCATGATACTACATAGCTAACCGCGATTTTCAATACTAATTTGGGTTTGGGCATGCGGGTAGAGTACTTGTAATCGCTGGGATGGAATGACTTTTTGTGTTGGTCCATGGTTTCCTGATAGGTATAGAAATATATTATGAAACTATAATCTTTATTAAAAACAAGTAGCTGCCATCATGATTTTTATGTAGATAATTACGTTTGGTGAGTGCGACATTTTAGTTCCTACCTGAACCGTTTGGTAAAAAATTGGGGATCAGTTTCTTTGTGAATTTGATGACTAACGATTCATGTAGATTCGATTGATGTAAGCAGTTTTAGCTTATGAGCAATATTTTGATCATATATTGGAGTTTTTCTATGATACGAAAATTTATTATAACTTTAATTACGGCCTGTTTTTCTTTCACAGCCGTGAGTCAGACGCTTATTCCCGCCAATGATGATATGTTCGAACAGGGCAACTTCTGGATATGGGAATACAAGAATCATCTGGGAGAGTTTTCTTCTCTTGAGCGTTATGAAGTGGTTGCGGTAAAAGGTGATCTCATCACTGTTGAAATGGCGACGCAATACCCTGGACAAGACCAGTTTAGTGCTCACCATCGCTTCAAGTTTGTTTTGGACGATTGTTTGTCAGCATATGAAGACCTGCGGAAGAAACCGTACTGGCGTTTAAAAGGCTTCTACTATAAGGGACCTGATCAGGTTTGGACGAAGGGTAGCCGAGGGTTAAATGTCCAGGTCTTTGAGGAAAAGTTTAATTGCATGCAAATACTTGATGCGGCCAACATCCAGTTTGAACATAAATTTACCGATCGAAATCTGGAGAACGTTGGAGCAGCTACTTTGTTTCAAAACAGCAAAGTGAGGCCTCCCAGAAAAGTCGAATACTATTCATGGTATATCTTCCAGCCTTATAAATTAGGTGGCATAGCCGGATACAAAGTTTTTAATCCTGGCAAGGGTGATAATGAATTTACTTTTGAATTGGTTGAGTGGAATATGAGTTCCCGGTAATTGAGGCCATCGCACAAATGAAATCCACAGGGTCGCTTATAGTCTAAGCGGCCTTTTTTTATTCTTGCTCACTGTGTGTCGTGTGCAAATAGAGGCCTTTACCGCATTGATAGAGTTATCAGGCATAGCATTTTGGAACATCTGATTATTAGCATTTAAACCACTCTCGGAAAGGCCTGTTCTTGGTAAAAATTTGAGTTTTTCCAGATAGCAATGAAGAGGCGATGGCTCTTGATTATATGCCTTATTCGGTTTATCTCTCTCGATCCAGTCAAACCAGCTTTTTTTCCCGAAAAATTGTTCAACAATGGTATGCTGTTGTGGTTTGCCTATACCGAATTCATAGTTGTGGTCATTTGCCGGTTGACGCCAGGACCGAAACAAGTGATCCCAGATAGCTAAGCAGACACCATAATTATAGCTTGCCCCTTTACGATCATGGTGTAGTTGATGCTGCCTGGGGCTAATAAACAGCCACTCAAGCCAGCCGAAGGAAACAGGAATAGGTGAATGCCTCAGGTTGGCAGCGAAGATATTAAACAGAAAGCCCAGTGCACTAACCCCCAGGATCTGATAGCCATAGATCATATTACCAAACATAGTGAGGCTGAAACCTGCACTCAAACCATAGCTCAATGCGTTTCTAAAGTTGCCGGCAATCATTTCAACGGGGTGAAGTCGATATAGGGTTAAGGGGGTAAGGACTTCTGCAGAGTGATGTACCTGGTGAAAACGCCAGAGGAACCGATATTTATGGAACAAGTAATGTGTTCCAAATCGCAGGAAGTCATTGATGGTGAAAGCGACAATAGTAAATGTTAGCATTTGCCATGATGTTCCCAAACTTTTTAACGGAGTTTCTAGATTGGGAGCAATTTTCATGTAGATCGTCATGACAGTGAAGGTCGTCGGTAAAAAGGCAGCAAGAATAAACGCTTTAAATAAGCCGTTTACAATAAATATTCTGATATCAAGCAGACTAGATGGGCTAAACCAGAAATCCTTGTTCAACAGAGCTTTTGCATGTTTACCTGATCGGTTTAGGATTATGCTGTAAAAGATTGCTATGGCTAAAGACGCTAAGAGGTAACCCCAATACAAACGAGCTGAGGGTTCTCCCAGATAGGGTATGCTCATAACAATGTCTTTAATATTTCCCACTCATGGGGCCTTTCAGCGATTCTTGCGGAGACACAAGATAAATAACACATAATTTGCGTAGGCGAAATGAAGTAAAGTCCTAGCTGCCAGTGATTTTTTGCAGCTAGGCCTTTTTAGGATCAATCTCCGTCGCCGGAAACTTGCATAGTTTTAACACCAACAGCGTTGAAACAAGTTAATGCTCTTGGAGCTCTAACTTGACAGATAACGCCATTGCTATCTTTAGTAAGGAATACACCATCGCCAATAGCTTCCATTTCAACCAAAGAATCAATGTCGATTCTTTTGCTTTTCAAAAAGCTTAGTGCTCTTTTGGCTTCAATAGATAGCGGAGCATTCTTACGGTCGTTATACTCTTCGTATAGACCAGCAGCTATAGCTGTAGCAGAAATAGCTAATACACCTAAAACAATAGCGAATGTTTTCTTTAGCATCGTCGCACCTTTCAATTTAATTGCAATGTAATAAAGACTAAAATTGATAATCATTATCAATATGGCACTGTTTAGCGCATGTGGATTGAGAGTTCAACTTTTTTGTCTCATTACCTATAACGCAGTTATGTTGATTGAATCGTTGGGTTAGACGATCATGAGTTGTGCCTTTATAGCGCATACAAAGCTTGTTCTTAGTCGAATCAGATAGTTGGCAGTTAGCGATTGTTTCTGAAATCTGTTTTTGTACTTGTTATTCGATCTCTTGTGTCCCTCTCATATCATGGTTCTAGCCCTGCATTGTTTCGGAATTAAATTTAGGTAGCGTTCTTTTCTCGATCATTTTTACCAAACCGGTGGCAAGTTTTTCATCAGCGTGCTTTAAATATTCTTTGTAGTGGACCATGCAGTAATTGTACCTATGCATTAAACTATGGAATACTTTTCTCTGTATGTCCTCACGTTTCCAAACATAAGAAAATGTTCCTAAAGGCATATAGTAGCAGCTTATTAGCTCGTTACTACGATTAATCATATGGTGACAATCGGCTAGGTTCAAACAGGTAATAATATAACGGTCCATGTATCTTACCAGGCAATCAGTACACAGGGTCATCACTAGCTCATTGGCGTCGGTAAAGCTTGTTAGCATTTTCTGATATTGGTTTAAGGCGGCTTCTTTGTTTCCAGCTTTCAAGGTCGCATTAGCCTGATTGATATCATCTTGCCATTGGTTTCCGTATAAGTGACGCTGCATGATCAACCTCTGCGATCTGTGGTACTAATTGATAAAAATTGAGCTTCCTTACTGGCTAATGTATTTTATTGAGAATGATTTTCAATACTATTTTCCATTAGTTAGGTGTGTGTGGTTCGTTTATCAAGATAAGATCAATAAAAATAGATGTTTATGTCTTTCGTGGGTTGAGAAATTTATCGTAAATTTTTTCTTATCTGGCTTTGAGTG
>PBRN01000277.1 GCA_002725955.1 Pseudobdellovibrionaceae bacterium | reverse complement strand
TTTTGATAGTCTATCTATCGCAGCTTGCAAATGCTTTGCCAACTCATCAGCTTTGCATGCAGCAACTCTGGCGGCTTCACAGACTGGATCTTTTATTTTTTGACCTAAAAATTTTTTCTTGCAACTATCACCACATGAAATCTCAAAATCTAGCTGATCCAGGTATTGACCAAATTTTTCAGATACCAGATCAGAAGGAGGGACAGTTAAGGCCATCCCCAATCCTTCAGCAGTCCTACCAATATGCATTCCTGCAATGTGCTTAGAAGTAATTAGGATCCCTCCGGAAGAACCTTCCACCGAATCACAATTATGAAATAGGTAACCGTCTTCAGTATTAATATCCGCTATGCTACAGCTGTCGCTTACCACCAATTCTTCTTCAGAATTGATATATAGAAAAATCAATTTTTGACCCACAGCAGGAACTGTGGGGGTGAGAACCTCATTAGACGTATGACTGGAATCTAAGGATAATTCCACATAATCTTTTGCCAGATTGACCTTAGTCACTGAGGTTACAGCCTGAATGGTTCCGGATAAACTAACAAATTTAACACGGGACTTTTTAAATCTATTTGTGTCGTTCACACAGTGAGCTGCCGTACGAATGGTATTTACGCCGATGCGAAAAGCATTACATGAACCCTTTGAAGATCGAAGGACTCCGATTGTTTCTTCCAACATACTCATATCAATTAATGAGGAAAGGTCGTCTTGCACTATTTTTCGGAGTTTTGTTAATTCACTACGAATTTGAGATTGTTCATTCAACTGCGATCTAATGCGATCATTGGAGCTAGATATGCTCTGTAATCGGTTTTGTTTTGACGCTAGATTAGCCTCATTAGCTTCATTACCTTTCGCTAACGATGCGATCTCCACACTGAGAGCGACATTTTCCTCTTTAACAGCTTCTAGCTCGTTGACTAAGGATTGTTTCAACGATTCACTAGCTAATTTCTGATCATTTGCAGCCTTTATTTGGTTGGTAATGTCAGAATACTCATTATCCTTTACCGCTAAATCTGCATTGGCTTTATTTTTTTTCGTCATTACGCTCGAGAGTGTTTTTCGAAGCCCCGCTTCCTGGGTGGAGAGTTTATCAACTTGATCTTTTTTCGCATTGATACTGTTGTTCAGGTTATTCTGCTGAGCTGTCAGGGCGTTGATATCTGTTTTTAGGTTTCGTTCCTGAGCTTCTAACTCTGCCTTCGTGTCAGCCTTCACCTGTTCACTAAGCAAGAAGCCGATACTGACTATGAACAAACAGAAATAAAATTGCGTTTTTTTGAACATATTCGACATATTCCTTATATAGGCCCGAGTCGCACCCACCTGGAGCAGATTCAGATCGGTTAGAGCTGTTTAACAGAAGAATCGTTTATAGCAGTATCATTTGCAGAACAACGATCCACAAAGGATGTCTGGCTCTGTTGGACTATTCTTCATCCCAGTCAGATTCGCCTATTTGATATAGCTTTGCAACTCTTTAAAAAAACGAATTGGTCGCTAAAAACAGTGAAAAGCACACATTTATTGAATTTAACTTTGTTAGAAAAACATCTTTTTTTTAACAAAAATAGGCAGAAAAATCCCCACCCCCGAAAGCCAACACAGCCAAAGGGGGTTTTGTGTAAAAATTGTGGCTATTCAGATTTCTGGTCCTGTTGAAAAAATATATAAGATATAGAAAACCACCACTTCTCTTACTAAGCATTTAAATAACAAAGCCTCTCAAATTGATTTTAGCGCAAGACTCCATTGCACTCCGGCTGGCGTTTGCGGATCATTCTTGTCACTTGGGCACCATAAATAATATTTCTTGTTTACTTTAACCTTTTGAAAACAGTGACCGAGAAGAGATATTCCTTTAAACCATACGAGAAGATCTTACTTTATTTGTTTTTGAAGAAGGGAATATCTATAATATATGTTCCGGCATTGGTTTGGTAAGTTGGACTACTAGTACTTAGATTGTGGACCCCAACGATCTGCAGGAAATGATTCCACAGACTAAGACTGCGAGAAATAATTTTAAATGGATTATTGCTTTCATTTATTGGTTGAATGGAAGAACATTCAAACCGCTAGGGAGGTTAACCTGTAAACTTTTCATTGTTAAGTTACCCTAGACTGACATCTCCATCTCGTCAGCAACCAGCATCTACCATTGACTTTTTCGGGCATGAACAGAGGAAAGCTAATTGCAACTAGCAGGCAATCACTTTCGCATTCCCTCTGTTTGATTCGATTTTAATTTTAAGACCGTGGGCACCCCATTTTTTAGTTAGGGTCTATTTCTAGTACAGAATCGCCCATATTTGCTTTCCAGTAGTCAACCCCTAGAGCAAATTCATCATCCGAGAGAAGACATTCGTCCAGGGAATTCTGAATTTCCTTGTAATCGAGGTTCTGACCTATAAAAACTAGTTCTTGACGCCGATCTTTCCATGGTCCACTCCAACTTTCCCGAAGCTTGGTTTGGACCTCAGCGCTACCCTGATACGCCTGTGCTTCGAGAGCTGTCCATAGACTATGAGGCGCCAACGTAACTAAATCACCCGCCTGGTCCATAGTTACCATGAGGTCGTGACAATCAGTCAACCATATGAACCCCTTAATTCTAACCAACTGACCCAATCGCTCGGTCCGTAGGATCTTGCGCTGTTTTGCAGCTTCCTGGAGTTCCAAAAGTGACGTTTCCATCTGCTCGTTAGGCTCTCTGTCCTCGGTGGATTCCGCTTCGCCTTCCTCGCTAGGCTTGTAAAGAACAAAGTGCTTCTCAATAAAATCGTTTTCCAACCGATCTGGATGAAAGGGACGACGCGCACGGTATACCATAGACGTCAATCCAAACCGACTCGAGTGTCTAGTTTCAGTATTTGAAGGCAGAACTATCTGAGAGTATTTTGATTCTATAACCCCTCCCATCTTAGGTTCGGGTCCACAACAAGGATCAATACCCTGCACCTTTTGCGAGGCACAGCAACTTTTCTCAGGTTGCAATTGCTCATCTTTCAGCTCAGGAACGTCGTCCCCCTGGATATGGGTCCATCGATTCTCAAAAGCATTGGGTTCGAAGAGTCCAGTGTTAACAACATCAATCACTGGTACTTTAGATTTTTGACTCATAATAACCTTTGCCCACGGGTTGAGCAGGGATATACGTGTCTGAATATCTTTAAGTTGAGCTTCATTAACTAAGTCAATCTTATTAACGATCACAACATTTGAACATTCAATTTGTTCAGCTAAAAGCTGAGACAAGTTCTGTTGAGTCGACCCTGTAAACATGAATTTTTCATCAGCCATTTGGGAAGCATCAACAACTGTCACACAGGTATCCAGGCGGGCAAGTTTGCCGAAATCGGGTACATCGTCATGCTCAGAGTGGTCATGGTCATCTTCACATTCGTCAAAAAGCTGAACAATCTGAGCGGGTTCAGAAACGCCTGAACCTTCAATAATCATGTAGTCAAATTTTCCTGATGATGCAAGATTCGTTATCTGCTCAACGAGATCATTTTGCAATGAACAACAGATACAACCATTTTCCATCGCAACGACTTCGTCGCTTTGTAACAGAGAACTATCTTCTACTAGTGACTGATCAATATTAAGTTCAGCCATATCGTTTACGATGACGGCACATCGAAAAGGCTTTTCATCTGAATGCTTGGTGTGCAAAATATGTTTAAGAAGTGTGGTTTTTCCCGCACCTAAGAAACCACTTAATATAGTTACCGGTAACCTATGATCTTTAATAGCCATAGAATGATTGTCCTTTTTCATCAGTGTGCAGCCGAATAGCCACAGGGCCGAGACTATAATTCATTTATGAAATTCGAGCAATAAGATATAATTCACCATTATTTCAGCAACATAAGCATTCAAAGCCTGTTGTAAAAAATCAGCGATCAGTTCAAATTACATGATAAATCCTGAAGAAATCTATACCTCATTCAATTAGGATTATCGGTTTAAAAAGAGACATGACTAGACTGATCCCAAGAGAAAAAATAGAGAAATAATGCAGCCTTTATTAGACGAATTCTTGGTTTTAATTTGGTTTCTTTTGCAAACGATGAGACAGCAACTCACGATCTTGATCGTCGCCTCTCCCCAGAACAGGATTTGATCCTACCCAACAGAAAAGAGAAGAGGTGATTTACAATTCCTGGTTGAAAGGCTCGGGCTCCAAGCAGCCAAAATAACAATAAAATGTTAAGAATAATCCTTTACGCCGCCCTGCGTCGCTTGTCGAATTGACACAAAGTGATATGACGTACCAGTCACTGACTTATCTATCACTAAACACTGAACATGAGGCACAGTATGAAAAAGATCATTTTAGCAATATTTGTTTGTACATTACTAGGTTCTACCCTGCAATCGGCAGAGGCGGCTGAGGATAAGCAATGTTACAAAATTGCAGAAGAAGGAAAAGCATTCAATAGGACCCCCGAACTGCTTTGTATCCGTAGTTATTCGCCAATCAATGTTTATGAAATAACTTTAGAGTCCGGTCTGGCATTTAATCGTCAAATCATCGCAGCCTTCCAATTAAACCTTCTATCTCAAGGAAACTGTGCGGATTGTAACGAGGACGTTTATGGAGTCGCAAATCCTATAAACTCAACATTCAACACCCTAAAGATAGCTTTCGACGGTAAGCTCGAATCTGGCATTGTCAGCATCGGTCAGAATCGTTTTTCCTATCAAGCTCAATAAATTAAATGCCCCCGAAATACTTTTATTTCGGGGGCAAAATATCAGATTTAGAGCATGTTAGGGTATCAGCACTTCATCAATAACATGAATAACGCCATTGTCCGCCTGCACATCAGCTGCAGCAACTGTTATATGATTCACGAGAATTTTCCAATCCACTAAATCAAAACCTGGCGCAAGCGTTCCACCATTGAGAGCTGTCAAACCATCTGAAAACAGAAAATCAATCGCATTATATTTCCCCTGGACTCCATGAAAGAGCAAAATATTGCGCAGCGTATCTGGGTCCTGAAGCAAAGCCTCTACCGTTCCTTCCGGCAGCTTAGCAAAAGCTTCATCAGTAGGAGCAAACAGAGTGAAATCGCCACCGGTGGCAAGAGTCTCGGATAGGCCTGCTGCTTCCACAGCCTGAAGCAAGGTAGTGAAGTTACCAGCAGCCCGGGCAACGTCGAGTATACTTTCATACGGCATCATCACTGAATCGATCACATGAATCACGCCATTTGTTGCGGCAACATCGGTAGCGATAATCTTAGCCTGATCAACAAAGGCATCACCATTATCAGTAGAAATACGGAGATAACGGCCATCCACTGTTTTCAGGTTCTTTGCCGCTAAAACATCTGCAGCCATTAATCTACCAAGCACTACGTGGTAGAGCAGGATATTTTTCAGCGCTTCAGGATCCGCAATCAGTGCATTCAAGGTTGCTTCATCAATTTTGGCAAAGGCATCATCATTTGGAGCGAACACCGTGAAAGGCCCTGCGCTTTTCAAAGTATCAACCAAACCTGCTGCCGTAGCAGCCGCCAGTAGGGTGTTGAATTGGCCAGCAGCTTGCGCAACCTCCACAATATCTTTTGGCGGCATCAAGACCGCATCGATTACATGAATAACGCCATTAGCAGCAATAATATCGGTATCAATAATTTTTGCATTTTCAATCATAGCTGCTTCGGCATTCACCGTAATGTTAGCCATTTTTCCTGAAGCCATCGTCAGGCTTGCGCTGGCTAAAACCTCTGCCGCTTTTAATTCGTCCGTCACTACGTGGTATAGGAGGATTTCTCGTAAAGCATCTGGGTCGTTCAACAAAGCCGTAAGGGTCTCAGCAGGAATAGCAGCAAATGCATCATCCGTTGGCGCAAAAACCGTAAAAGGGCCTTCACTCCGCAGGGTATCCACTAGGCCAGCAGCATCGGCAGCAGCGAGCAATGTGTTAAAAACTCCTGCGCCTGCAGCAGTATCAACAATATCAAGAGGGTCTGGGTCCTCAGGAAGAAAGGTCGGTGGTACAATCACTTTATCGATCTTGTGAGCAATTCCACGATAGAAACGAATATCTGTCTTAATCACCTTCGCATCATCGATAAAAACGCTTCCATCCTCTAACTTCACGTTTAATTCCTTACCAGCCACATTTGTGATTGTCTGCCTTTCGATAACATCAGCTGCCTTTAACTTTTGAGGCACAACGTGATAAGCAAGAATTTCAAAAATCGCCCGAGGTTCCTTCGCCAAGCGAGCTTTAACCTTCTCATCGAGTTTTCTAAAGGCGTTGTTACTAGGGGCAAAAAAGGTGTAACCTCTCGACCACATCCTTATACCCCGTTTTTCTTTCATCTGATTAAAAGAATTAAGGAACAGAGAATATTCCTCTCCTAATTCTTTGGTTGTCCCTTCAACCGACACGTCTCCGGGCAGCTGTTTTTGACTGTCACCTTTCAGAATGTCGATGCCGGTTAAGTTGGTCTCAGTTCCACAGCCTGTAAAAATCAAGGCGAAGGCTAAAAAACAAGCTCTAATCCATAATTTAGTTATAAGTTGTATGTCCATTGATATAAATCCTCCATGTCTGGGTTTGAATACTCTTATCGGCATTTTCCTGTGATACTTTAATCAAATTTAAGTTGTATTTTCATTTGGTTATATTTTTTCAGCGTTTTTTTATGTAATAATAATCCATTTGGATGCAATTAGTTATGGCATTTGTTACATATAATATTTTAAACTATTGTTTTATTTATATTTTTTATATTTAATGATTATTAATATTTACCTATAGGTTGGGATGAAACAACCTATGCTTGATCCATCAACATTGAGGCCCCATGACTAGGTCTGCACTAACGATTGTTAAATCGAAAGTTTTTTATGTGAAACTTTACAGAACTCAGATGATTTATGCGTTATGATCTACAATAATCATTGGAGCATAACCAGCGAGCCATCGCATAACGATCTGAAAGGAAGCCCACATGGATAATGATACGCAAAGCCAGGTTGGGGTGACAGGAATCATCCAGGCGATGGGAGTCACCATTGAACAGGATACCGAAGAGGTTATCCTGGTTAAGATGCCACTGGCATCAAATCTGAATACTGATAGAACGGTTTATACGGCAGCGTTACTAGCATTGGTGGAATATCCCGCAACGATCGCAATGGAGCGCATGCTGGATCACACTCTGGTCAACACCCAGCTGGTGGAGTTGAACTTTCGATTTCGGAATCAGCCCACATCAGACTTAATGGTGGAATTCGAAGTGCAACCAGAAGACTTTATCAACTTACAAAATGAAGCTTTAACGGCGGGTAAATCGATGATGATTATGGAACAGCAGGTTTTGGACTTACGCCGGGAAATTGTCGCCGTAGTCGAAACAAGAATGATCTGCGAACCTGTGCCTCGCTCAGCTCAGGAATCACCCGATGAAGAGGGAGCAGATCAGGCTAGCTCAAGCAGTTCAGATGTGGTCTCCTGAACAAAAATAGGCTTAGCCCTGTTCAGAAGACCACAGCTGCAACTTGAACCTGTGTTGGGGAGAAAAGGCAGGTTAGGTAATTACAGACAGTTATGATGGCATGCTATCTGACTATTTCGTAGGAAGGTCCTTCCAAACTTAAAAAATTGATTTCAAATAAACTACTGTAATTATAGGAATGACCTTTTCTCACCAGCACAGGAGATTCTGAGGGTGTTTCGGGCAAATTTCCCGAAGATGTGATTATGGATTGCCATAAAATACCTAGTGATGTGTCGGGGCAAAATATAAAAATACCTACACTCTAT
>PBRN01000320.1 GCA_002725955.1 Pseudobdellovibrionaceae bacterium | reverse complement strand
TTTGAGAAAGGCTGAACAATTTTTTCAGGGGAACCTATGCACGAAATATATTGTCCATCGTGTAACACGCCGTCACCTTACGACTTTTCCGATTATCTTATGATGTGCCCATACTGCTCCAGCACATTTAAGCTCAATATTGAAACCGGCCAAAAAGAACCTTTTGGGAATCATTATATCGTACCCAATACCATGGATGCCGCAGCGGTCAAAGAATTGACGATTGATTGGCTAAAGCGGCTTCACCACAAACCTAATATGGTGAATAAAGAATTTTACGTAACCGATATAAAAGGTTTCAGCCTACCCCTATGGATTATCTCGTTAGAAGGCCACACAGCTTGGAAGGGGATGATCCAGAAACATAAGCGAGCCCACAATAAAGACGAGCCTCTCGGTTCTGACTTTATCGTCGAAGAAGGTCAATTCCGACGAAGTTACCGCTGGGCCGTATCGGCACGTAATAACATTTTGGAATCCTGGGGGTTAACTAGGCTGCATGAACCGATGGAAGCAATTCAAGTCGAGTGGGACGGCTTTCCATTAGATTCGACTTTTTCAAGAGGACGGCTGGATGACCCCGAAGAAGATGAAAAATCAGCCTATGATATGAGAAAGTTTTTTGAATTCAAACTAGCTAATGGCGTACCTATTCTAGGAGTTGAAGTTCCAGAAGAAGAAGCCCTAAGGCGAGGAAGAGATCACATTAATCTATACCATTACAAGATAGCTAAACTTAATTGTGATTACCTGATTGATCAACGAACAGAGCTTGAAATCGCTGGAATTCAATTAATCCACATGCCTTTTTGGAATGCAACATATGTATATAGGCCACGTTCAACTCTACGACATTTCTATAAGCCAAAGCAAAATCACGTCATTGTGGATGGTTACTCTAAAGGGTTATTGAGTGGCCAACTTGCTATAACTCATAAGGATAAAGTAACAATCAATGGAATAGTCGCCATAGGAGCTGCACTGTTTTTTCTCTTACTGGGAGCCAGTTGGCACCCCGCTTATTATCTAGTGAGCTTATTTGCCCTAATCGTAGCATCAGCTAGCGCATGGCTAAGTTTGAGCAAAATGACAAAGAAGAAAGATGAACAACTATCAAAAAAACACGCCTCCTTCGGCCCTGCAATTCAGGAACAACCAGGAGAAGCTGTTTAAATGGGATAAAATTGGCAACGACCTAATACTGAAAACAGTGCTACCGAGCTATATGAAACTCTAGTCTAATTTTAAGATGTAGATACTGAGTCCCCAGATTCCTCTGCAATAGCACCGCCATCTTCTGTTCTGAAGACATAGGCCAATCTATCCTCCATCGTCGAAAAGCTAACAGGCTTCTCGACAAAAATATCAAGATCGATCTCTCCTTCAAACGCTGCAACTACACGATCCTCGCGCGCCAGAGCGGACACCAATAGAACCTTTTGATCTGACTTTGATGCTACTAACTTTCGATAGCATTCAATACCATCCATTACTGGCATGATTATATCTAGACTAACTAAATCCGGATTCAGATTATTTGCTTTCTCTAAGCCAGCGATGCCATTTTTAGCGCAGCCTACTACATTCATCCCAGATTTTCGATATATACTAGTCAGCTCTTCAATCATGAGATCTGAGTCTTCTATGATCAAAACTGTTTTTCCTTGCCATGGTCGATCCATATTTAAATTTCCCAAAAAAGTGTTCCATTATAGTCAAAAAAACGGTCCCCACCAAAAACAAGATCAAAGCCTTCGACCAAAAAGACTCTATCGCTAACATACCACCGAGATAAATGTCATTCCACTCTGCAAGAGCATAAAGACACTCCAAGAAAATAATTAAAGGCAGTTTCAACAGCTCTAGCTCAACTAATTCAACTCCGGTGATTCCCATTAATAATACAAACAAGCCGATACTCCAGAGTAAAGGAAACACAACTCCCAATAAAGAACTAACCATCAATCCCAGAAGGCTTATTTTTTGTGTCAAAACAAAAACTATTCCCATTATCATCAGTTGCCCAACGAACCACCCCCAAAACCAATCCTTCGGCTCATTCGAGCGCTGAGCTAATCTTATCCAGCTAATTGCAATCCAAGCGATCCAAGTTAAGATATTGCTAATAGAAAAGAAACTTAGCGGAAATAGTAAACTTTGCATCGTCAGAGTCATTAAGACACTCTGGCTTTTTCTAAAGTCAAACTCTTTCCATAGATTTCGAAATATGTAGAAAAAAAAGGCCCTTTGACAGGGGGGATCAAATCCAACAAAATAACAGTAAAAAAATAGGATCGAAGATACCATAACGACTAAAGATCTATCTTGCCTTATCCATCGATCTGCTTTGATACTGGCAAAGACATACAAAAGTCGATTTGGCCAAGTAAAACAGCTTTCTAAAAACCTACTCATCATCGCAATGTGTAAGCCACTAACTACCAATAGATGAATCAAGCCAGTGTTATAAAAAGCCTGAATTAATTCACTGGCACCTGTTCTCCACCCAAATATAGTTAGAGGAATCCATATATTGAATGGCCATGGCAGCTCATCAACCAGCTCAATCAATCTGCTCTTTATCCGCAAAGACATATTTACTAGTAATATATGATCAGGCTTTGGTTTAGTGCCGACTAAACGACACTTACTTACCAACTGAAAC
The DNA here is from genome assembly GCA_002725955.1 of Pseudobdellovibrionaceae bacterium. Taxonomy (GTDB): domain Bacteria; phylum Bdellovibrionota_B; class Oligoflexia; order Oligoflexales; family Oligoflexaceae. The sequence continues at coordinate 9,413 of PBRN01000320.1, read as the reverse complement.
TTCTTCCAGTTACACTGAACAGAACCTAATTGTCCGACGTAGGCATCACCCTTAACAATATATTTCTTATTATTACTCTCGACGATTAAGAAACCATCCCCGAATCCAAAACTGCGAAAAGACACCTTACCTAGTAGCCCATCCCTCGGTTCATAACCAGTGTACACAGAGGCCCAAAAGAGTCCTGCAGCGAAGAAAAAAAACCGAAAGCGATAACCTGGTATTAGCAGTCCAACCACGAGAAAGATCAAAATAGACCAGAAGTTGATCCAAAAAATCCACAAATCATTCCACTGTCCAAGACAACCGAGAGCAAACCCAGCGAGCCAATAATACACACAAAAGCCTCTTATGATTGCATCAACAAGGCTTTATAAGTTTCAATATTTTAACAGGAAAGAGAAACAGGCAGGAACCAAGGACCTATCAACGATAGTTCGCTGTAACCGGTAAAAACGCAGAACTGATTTTACCAAAAAACCTAGCTTTATCCACTGATACAGTGACTTCACTGAATACTCCATTTTCCATGGCAGCTAACATAAACTCTTTATGCAAACGGTGACCTGGTTTATAAGCCTTTACAAGACCCTGAATAGGCCCTCCCAGTAAGCCCAAATCACCTATCATATCCAGAAGCTTATGCTTTACAAACTCATTACCAGAACGAAGCCCACCACCGTTTAAGACCCCTTGCTCGGATACAACAACGGCATTATCCAGACTACCTCCCAAGGCTAAACCCTTAGTTTTCATCACTTCAACATCATCCGCATGACAAAAGGTCCTCGCATCTGCTATTTCGAGAAATGATTCCAAATTATGATTATATTCGATAGACTGTTTACCAATAACCTTCCATGGAAAGTCAATCGCACACTCAAAGTACGATCCTTCAAATGGTTCAACCGAAATAAACTGATCACCCGCCCTATATTCGAAAGGTTTCGACACCTTCATAATTTTGCCAGCAAAGTTCTGCTGAACTTTTCTAACTTCCATCAATCCATCAACAAAACCTTGAGAGCTACCATCCAAAATTGGGACTTCTGGCCCATCCAATGTTACAAAAGCATTATCTATGTCTAAACCAATAAAAGCGGCCATCAAATGTTCAATCGTAGAAATGCTAGAACGACCTTCACCAATTGATGTGGATAGAACCGTCGTAGAAATATTATTATATGAAGCTTTGATGGGTGAGGTATCGGGGCTATCAGTCCTCTTAAAAACAATCCCCGTATCTGCCATCGCTGGATTGATCTCCAGAGTAGTTACTCTCCCTGTATGGAGAGCCTTCCCACAAAATGTAATTTTCCGCGCTACAGTTGCTTGACTCCGTTCCATGGACACCTTTTCACTCTCTTCAACATCTTCGAATTAATTCATGTTCTCACACACTATCATAGCAAATAGTGTGCCAAGTTAGATTTTATTGTATTATACTGTTTTTATTATTATATTTTTTTAAAGGTAAGCCGCTATTCGCAAATTGAAATGTTTTGTGCCCCTATAACCACATCCGGAACAAAGTGTCGTTGTAAAAACTACACAGTATTAAGTAATGCGTCATTAAAACGAAAAGAGTCAGTTAACTTTTCTCTAAAAAAGTATGTAATTGTGCAAAGAATGAATCACTTAAGTCTCGTTTTGGCCAGATTTCTACAAAGTAGCGGATCATTCTATTTAGGCCCCGCCTTTTTAGGAATTCACTCGGCACTCCAAGCTCTTTTGGAAAGCCAACGCTATGCGCCAAAAGCAGGTCTGCCTCACTTAAGCTTCGGACAATATTGTTACTAGCCATAGTAACAGCAACCAATCCTACGCACTGCGCAAAATGATAACTAACTTGAGCACCGACCAAAGCGTCATTTGTTTTCTGGGAGTTATTCTGAATCCAGTTTTTTGCGTGCTTATAAAGACCAAGGCCTAGAATTTCACGATCCAAAACTAAGGGTATTATCTCTGAGCCATTTATATCAGGCTGATTGCTACGATACGATAAAAAATTCAACCAGAAATCAGTATCACCAGCCTTTCCCCAGCCACTATCAGACAACAATTGCACTGCATTATCTAAACCACCAGTATGGAGTAACGCAACATTAACTAATTCCTCAAAAACAAAGGAACGAATAAAATCAATAACAGAACACTTACCTTCACCAACACCAGAAGTATAAACACTGCCATCGAACATAATATCTATTATTTGATGGCAATACTTGAGCTTGTCAGGAACAGGAGCATCCGATTGAGATAAGTGTTCCCCCCAACCCAGTTCAGACCATGACCCGTTACCATCGATCCGCTGGTATTGGGCAGATAATTCGTCATATCGACAAATAACTTTTTGATCCACCGTCCAAGAAACCACATAAGCTGAATTAATAGCATTACTAGTAACAACCCAAGAAACATACTTTCTCCAATATCCAGCAAGTCTTTCGGTTGCAAGTAGCTTTTCTAGCTGCGAATACAACAAATCGAGGCCTTGACTCATCCGATCTGCACCACTACTAAACAAAATAATCTCTATATCCTGCCGAAGAATCTCCAGTATTGACTTAACAGGCGGGAACATTTGATCAAGGTTAATATAAACTTTTTTGACTGCTGATAGATCTTCAAAACTATCTTTAGATGTAAAGTTGCAATAATGATACTGTTGCATAATCCACTGATAATACTGACCACTTAAGTAGTATTTTGCACTTGCCCAAGACATCATACGAGATCGATCGATCTCGTTCACTGATTTTAGCTTTTTAAGCTTTTCGGAAAAATTGATTAGAGAGAATTGATTACTTTCAACATCTGAAAAAAATTGCTTGATACCTTGAGTTCTACCTAAACCTTTATCCAAAGAAACCTTCATTTCGGCCATTACAGAAGATGATAACTTTTTCTTTATTTTCTTCTTCTTAAATAAGTGTTCCCAAGTATCAAGATTTTGAACCCAATTATCCATAGGAAGGTTGATATAAAAAAGCTGGTCTAGAGTTGCTTGCTCCGCTTTAATTGTCGGACGGGAGACCCAATCCAAAAGCTTATGCTTACCGCCCACATATGGCTCAAAATTACCCGCAGGAGGGAACACATTAGCTTCGACGGCAGGATAACCAAATTTATTATTCTGACCGAAATTAAGGATCTTGTCACAAGATAGAGCCAGATCCCAATAACTGTCCAAACAATCACCTGAACAGGCAAAATACCAAGGTACTGACGAATTTTTGATCATCCAATTAATCAGCCGAATTTCAAAGATAGCAGGTGCCACCTCTGCCAAAAGGCCTGTTTCTCCAACCTCTTTAATCCATCGAGAAGAAAAATCCGAAAGGCTATTTTCAGAAAAAAGCCATACCCCAATAACTTGATCATGACCCGATTGATAAAAAAGCTTTTCACCTAAAGCAATCAATCTTTTTCTCAATGAGATGGCAGAAGACTCTAACAAAGAAACTTGTGTTGGCAATTGAATTTTTATTGTCGTCCGGACACCATCACTCACCTGACCGCCCACCTAAACTCACAGAAAACCTTAATAAATTAGGTTTTTCCATGCTTAGCATTAACGAAGATCTACTCGAACTACCATAAAAGTCACAAGTAGTCGACAATGGGTGCCAACCGTAAATCGAATCTAAGAAAATCAGCTCTGTTGTATATCCCAATGCTCTCGTCATCTCTTTGGCAAAAATAGCAGCCAATATTCTGAAAGGAAAAGAAAATCTAACATCAGAAATAGCTATCGATCGTTCGGCTAAAATATCAGCTAAACCAAAACATATTTCACTAATACTCTCATATCTATTCCAGATAGGTGATGCATCAACAAACCAGCTCGAATATGCTCTACCACTTTCACTCGGCACAATAGCAAAAGAGCTCGCATACCAACCTAAAATTGCGGTTTCTTCCCCCTTACCTCTCTCCCATTCCTTACTCTTCCTCCAAGAATGAAGAGTTTTTTCTTCACATTTTAGATATTTGAACCGATTTGACTTATCTTGAATAACTAGCCCCCCCCCCGACCGGTAAGCCGACTAGCAGACAAAAACTTTGTCTTATATTCATTTAGAATCATAGTTATGTCGGGGTTCAAAAGACTTACAGAGCGACAATATGTTTCCGTTACTCCTCTCCAGTATGAGGGAATACTTTTAGAACCAGCCACAACTATGACAGATGGTCTATTTATTGTGAAAATACAATCCCAGAATACGGTAGGATCCAATCTCCCCAAAAAGGCCCTATCGAAATCCGCTTCGACTCCTTCTAGGCCATAGCCTTCATCAAAAGCATCTTCAGTAAAGACTAAGATCTGATCCGATATTGATGAGGGGTCAGCTGAACTCGCTAAAGATAAAAGAACTTTTCCAGAGTTATATGATGGCACATATCGTTTAAACCCCAAATTCTGAGAGAAGTTCTGTGTCATGAGGTTAACTGTAGTCGCACTTTCTTCAAACCTTACATTCATTGGCCCATCGCACTTTCCAGACGCTCCACAGCGATTTTCAACTTTTCTTTGGAATCCGAATACTCAACTACAACTTCTAACTTATACAACCAATCTACTACTAGTGCCCACTTTTTTTGACCAATACAGATCTCGATAATATTTTCCACCGCTACAACCATCGACGGCGCCAAACTAAAGCAGGTTGAATATGCCTCAATAGACTCTTTGACTTGATTCTGTCTCTGCTTAATTTCACCAATTTTAAACCAAAGAATACCTTTCTCGTAATCTGATGAAACGCGCTTTATCTGATCATGCAGAACCTTCAAGCAGCCTTTCCAGTTACCAAGTCTTGAGTTAGCATCAAATAAAATGTTAGATGTATCAAGAATCGAAGCAGAACTTTCTTTTTCCAAAGATTTAATCGCTTCTTTTGGTTGATCCAATTGGTACAAATAAACAGCTGCAAGCTCCATAGATAAGCGACAAGCATCATTATGATGTTTTGCACTTTTCTGAAGAGATTTTAATATTTCTGTCACTTCTTCCCACTGACAATTCTGAGTAAAAACGACTTTAAAGTACCTTAAGGCCTTTTGATTATTGGGGTCGATGTCAATCAACTTACGATAAAATTGCTCTAATCGCCCCTCATCAAAAACTTTTTTCTCAAAGATCAAACAAAGCCTTTCAAGACAATAGATTTTGTCTTGAGCATTCAAAAATGACTCTAGAGATCTCAACAATATTTTTATTTCTCTGTTGAAATCGTCTTCACGTATAATTTTAATCAGGATTAATTGTTGGACATCAGCATAGCTGAGACCCAGCTGTTTAACAGCATCACGGCAAGTTTGGGCAGCAAGATCAACGTCATCAAGGTGAATATTTTGGATTCTCGCTAGCCTGACAAAGTGTAATAGAGACTTAGAACTCGAGCTAATTCTGTTGCTTAGAATCCTAAACATTGGATTCCAACATTCTAGAGCTTCTAATTTATCTAAGTTGGCTTCTTCCTTTTCCTTATCTTCGGCTGAATTTTCCTGAAGAGCAGCTATGATCTGCTTCACGTCATGGGGCGATACACCTTCTACATCCAAAAAGCCACCTCCCCTGGGTTCTAAGACTTATTTATTAAACCTTCCATTATCAAATCACTAGAAGCTTTAACTATTTCATCATAATCAAAAATCGTTTGATCGAAAAGCCATTGAAGACTAATTCCATCTATCACAGATATTATATACGAAGCATATAAAACTGGGTCTACTTTTTTAAATACTCCTTGGGCAGTACCCTCTTCGATCACCTTGCGGCAGGTATCTCTGAACTTCGCATAGTGTCTGGATATGACTTGTCTTACTTCTTTCTTCTGATTAATTTGTGTCCAAAAGTCCATATTGACTTGGTAATACTCTTTAGTGCTCCGAACAACATCAAAAGAAACTGAAACAAAAATACCCAGCTTTTTTATCGGGTCCTCTATAGCCTCCATATCAGCCACAAGCACCTTTTCGATGTCACCCGCAACTCTATCCAGGACAGACATCATCAGATCATCTTTATTCAAGAAGTAGTAATGAATGATTCCCTTGCTAACGCCCGCACTGCGCGCAACGTCCTGCATAGAAAAATTGTGGTAACCATGCTTGGTGATACAATCGACAGTTGCCCGAACGATTTGATCCTTTCTTTCTGCAGCCACGTCTGGCTTAGACATGGGATTCTCCTAAACTATTATTTATTTACTAATTGCCACTACATACAGCCACAATGGCATGTATTTAATAGGGCCCTAAAAATCTTGTATATTTTTGATTGCAATCTCAAAGCCAAGTTACGGCCATTCCTAACTCAGGTTAACCAGTTAAATCTTGACAGACAACGGCAACCTTTAAGAATTCCAAAATACTTCAACCGAACGATATGACAATATGGAGTAATCGCTAACTATCAGCTATACTAGATCCTTAGCAGGCACCTATTTATTATTTTCATTTTTGCCCTCAACAGGAGAAACAAATGTTTGCGCTCCGATGGCTTGTACCACTTTGCATATATCTGGGAATTGTGCCAGCGAATATTGCAGAAGCACAATCTAGTCGATGGACCCATTACGGCATACGCCCTATGGCGATGGGTAATGCTTATGTTGCCGTTGCTGATGACTTTAACAGCCTCTTCTATAATCCCGCCGGATTGACAAGAATAAAGAAGTGGGATGGAGAATTCTTCAACTTTATCGGCGGCCAAATGTCCACCAACTCTGCGACAGCAATTACTGATTTACTTAACTTAAGCGGTGGCCAATCGAGCGGTATCGGAGCAACTTTCGATATTATCGAAAAATATACTGGCACGAACCAAGGAGTAGGTCTGCGGGGCACTCCTTATTTGGTTGCAGAAAACTTTGGAATGGGTATTGGCGGGGATATCGGGTTCTGGGGAGGGTTTCACCGATACCCTTCGGTTTCAATCGATGCTGGCACCGATATTATTGTTATACCCGCATCAATGGCAATGAGCTTCTTGCAAAAAAGACTTTCCGTTGGTTTCGGCATTAAAGCTAGGTTTTTTACAGGCGTTCGAAGTGACTTCTCGATTACCGAACTCCAGGCCCTTAGTGGAGACAACAATAGTAATATTAATGACTATGCTTCTCTAGGAATGGGGGGAGGAGCCGATTTTGGCATTCTATTTACTCCCATAGAACTATGGGAACCTACCCTAGGTATTAGCGTCACAGATATCGGCGGCACCTCTTACAACCAAATTGACAAAAGCGTTAAAAGCCCAGATATCACACTGGCGAGCGCAAACTTAGGCCTCTCCATGAAGCCATATCAGAAAAAAGAAAGTTATCTAAGGACAAGCATTGACATTCACAGCATCAACCAACCGTTTTCATTCACTAAAAAACTAAACTTAGGGGTCGAATATGGTTATTCGGAAATCCTCAAGTTACAAGCTGGACTCCACCAAGGATACCTTACCGGAGGATTTCAAGTTGACGTCGGCCTATTAAATCTGCGCTTCGCTTCATATTCTGAAGAAATGGGAGCAAAGGCAGGAACGAGCGAAGATAGAAGATATGTAGTATCCATTAAGTTACTCATCTAAGCCGGAGAAAAAATGATTTATATTTTTATGATCTGGCTTTTCACACCAGGTCTGAGCCTAGCTCAGGAAGCATCGCCTCCTGAAGCATCTGAAACAGCTGCTACAGATGATACACGAGCCAATAACAACCCTGCAGCCGAGAACAAAATAACAGAACCAGAATCTGAAGCAAAAAAGCCAGAGGAAGAGAAGCCAGAATCCGAAGTAAAAGAGCCAACGGATGAGAAGCCAGCAACCGACGCAAAGCAACCAGCATCTTCGCCTATAGATAAAGCCGAAGGTCTGGTGGCTACTCCCGTTGAGCCAATCAAACCCGCTGGGAATATGTATTTAGGTGCTGGAATTGGTTTTAATTCGATCAACGGAGGCCTGGGAGCTTGGGGAGCCGCTTTTGCAAGTGAAATCAGCGGGGGCTATTTACTAACGAAAATAATAGACATGGATTTTTGGCTTACCAGTCGTTATGTGCCGATTGATATTGTGTCCGAAAAAGATAGTAACATTTTTCGCGGGGTCATAGAGGGGTGGCACATTGGAGGCGCTCTAATTATTCCCACGTCAAAAATGAAGATAATCGGCCAAGCTGAACTAGGTTTATTATCGACATCATTAAAGTCACTAGACGGATATACGGGTAAAATAGATCAAGAAAGCTTGAAAATAAATATTTTCGTCGGAGGCGGCATGGACTGGCCACTTGGAGAGGGAGTAAAAATCGGCCCCAGACTATTTCTGGGTTACGGAGGATTGCAAACGGCACAATTATCTTGTCAAACATCCTTTCTCTTTTGAAGTAAGTCTCATTCTTTGGAAAGATAGATTACTGATCTATAGTTATGCTTTAGCTTTCTGGAGTTTGAATTATGCCTTTCGCAATCCTCATATTTATTCTATCCCTTGCAACACAAGGGTGTGAAAGCGAGAATCCTACAGGACAGGTTGAAGTACTAGCTCCTTCTGACGGCACGTTCGAAATCTACAAAATCGGCTCCGAATACCCGCTGCAGTTTGTATCCGAGCAGATTGGTTACTTTAACAAAAAGATTAAACTTCAACCTGGTAGCTATTTGATCTTGGCAGACTGCTCTAGCGAAACAATAATCATACACCCAAATAAGACAATAACCATGACAGCGCACGAGGTCCGATTTATACCACCGACCAAACCTCAGCAAAATGACAGGTTTAGGATACAATGTGATCGATATCCAGAAACCGGATCCCGGCAAAACCTCGTTAATCAATATCAACTAATTATTTTAGATGGGAAACGTAAACTTCTAGTGGGGATGGTACCACTAGAAATCGACTTCACCGCGCAAGATCCACCAGAATCACCCAAATCGCTTAGATATCATCTAAGCGGTATTCAAGTGGCGAATACGAAAAAGCTCAATCACAAATCTAACTTCTTTGTATCTCTATCGCGTAGCCTCATATCAATTACTGAACATCAGAAGTTTGGACATTGGCTTTATCTATTGCCCGGCGACTATGTGCTCGAATTGAATGGAACTCATCTAGATGTAACCCTAAGGTCACAAGAAAGCAGAATAGTAGCTCCCAGTTTTCTGAAAGTCAGTATTTCAAACCAAGTAGATTTAAAAGCTTCTCCCCAAATAAGTGGCACTCCTCTTTATGTGGAGCTCAATAAAAATTACTGGCTAGACCTTGGGGAAACATACCCCGTTTTGCCAGGAACGGCCACACTACGCCTAAACGGCTCCGCAGATGAGCATGAGATAGACCTAAAGGAGCACGAACTACTCGAAAAGATTGCACGAAGCGTGGTCGTTCAAAATGATTGCCCACCATTCGAATGGAC
>PBRN01000276.1 GCA_002725955.1 Pseudobdellovibrionaceae bacterium | reverse complement strand
GTATGCTCCTCAGGATATTGTTATTTATGGCAAATCGCTGGGAGGAGGCATTGCCGGTGAATTGGCTGCCCGACATACACCTGGTGCCTTGGTTTTGCAGTCAACTTTTACCAGCATCACCGAAATGGCAAAAATTGTTTTACCCGTCGTTCCTTCTTTTATGCTTAAAACTAGATTTGACACATTTGAAAAATTACCAATGATTCAGTGCCCGGTATTGGTGATTCATAGTCGCAGTGATGAAGTTATTCCTTTTGCTATGGGAGAAAGTCTGGCAGCTCAGGCGCCCAACCTCAAGTATTTCATACAGTTTTCTGGTTATGGCCATAACGATTTGATTGCTGGCAAAGGGGGAGAGATCGTTCAGGGAATTGCGGATTTGATTGCACATTAATCTGGCTTGCGTTCGTTCGGAACTTATGACCCCTGACATATGAAACGTCTCCGATACCCATTTTGAATTCATTTTTAGGGGGGAGTTTCTTTATCAGTGGGGTGTGACAGGTCAGATCCTCTCGGGAGGGGGGCATTTAATGGCCGTTTGCTATCAGATTGTAGTGATGGCTATGGCCTTAAGAGCATCTGGCTTGTCATCTGCTAATTGTTTCTATCATCAAAAAACGCTTAACCAGTATTAAACCGTTTCAATGATTTTAATCATGCTTTGATTATGTGGATATCAAATATGAGATGTTATTGAATATCAACATATTCAAAACGACCACTTTCGAAGATACCAGCTTCTTGGTCCTGAGCTACTTCATCACCCGTGAACCAGGGTAAATAACCAGGATGATCCGCAAGATGAATTTGGTACCAGGATACTGTATAGCTGGATATATCACTTTCAAAATCACCCGGACGAGTGATAGAGTGACCAAAGTCAGAAAAATTAGCTAAAGCTTTTTCGGTATTTTCGAGCTGGTCATATACGGCTTCGACTCGACCTGGCACAGCAACCCGATCGAGAGTTCCTGTTACAAAAAGTGCAGGTGTGGTTGTGGTTAAAGGTGCTGGAGAAAATGCGTTAAGTGGCATCGCTGCAGCAATTTTATCACCTAAGTTATTAGCAGCCAGGATGGTTCCTGCTCCGCCCATGGAAAAACCAGTGATACCTAATTTTTCGGTATTAACTGAATCGACAATGGGAGATTGATCGTTCTGGTTTTCACTGAGCAACATTTCAATACCAGCTTCATGGCCTGTTTGCCAGATCACAGGGTTTAGGGACCTATTGTTGGTTGGGGTGAAAACTATCACCACGAAACCATGACTAGCCATTCTTTCTGCCATCCATGTCATGTCTTCTTTGACATTAGTATAGCCGCCACTCATGGTTGTTGCAGGGTATGGTCCAGGTCTTTCGTCAGTGGGGATAGGGTAGTAGACCTCTGCGGATAACCAGGAATCTGACTCTAAACCTGTTTGATAGCTGTCGAAGTCCATTGGGCCATTAACACCAGGGTCTGAAAAAGGAGCAAGACGAGTGACCTCGTCGTTGGACTCTTTGTTTTCCGGTGTGGTTATCATTTCCTTAGCGTCCATGCTATCAGCGCCATTTTTATTGTAGAGAGCTCCTTTCCCCCTCATTTGCTGCATGTTCGAGTTGCAGTTAGTGCTAAGTAACCCAATCGCTATGATGACTACCGGATGACTCCAATTCAGTAAAAATTTTTGCATGTGATCTTCCTCTTCTTTTTTAACTTCAATCTTCTTTGACAAACTTGCTGTTCGTGCCCCGATACTTTGCTAATTTGCAATTACTTTGCCATTTGAAGACTCAGCTGAAGAGCTCATAATAAACTGGATTAATTATGTTAAATGACTGTGATTTAATTAAAACTACGGAGCTTATGTACAAAATGATGACATTATCGCTTTAGGAATGGAGGGCTTATTTGGCCTAAGTCGCTGTGTTTTTGGAAGAATGTTAATAGTACGATCAAAATAAAAAATAATTTTGGACTCAGGGTAGGTAACTATCTAGAAAAATGTTTCTAATTGGAATTGACTCTGGTTTATTGAAGGTATTTGCACAAAGGTATGTTGATCATAAATACTGCTTTTGATTTTATTTGTGGATGATTGAAGTGAGAGGTTGCTAGTTACCAATTAATCACAGAGCTTTTTTTCTTCTCCAGTGGCGCCACATATTTCGCAAAATGATTTACCGTCTTTAGTATTCAGATTGTTTAGTCCGCCGCAACTGCCTTTCAGTGGTTTGCCTTTAACCAAATAGCCTATGCCCATTCCTATGCATACGAGAGCAAATATAGGTAAGACGACGAGAAAGATTTCCATGCTATGACTCCTGATCATTAATCTCATGTGGGTTTCAGGTTGGCTTCAATTCCTGCAAAGGGTCTATTCGGAATATGAGCCTGATTTTTATAGTTGTTTTTAACCTAACTGTTCAAAAAATATATCCACCACATGAATCGAAACCGTTGGTTCATATCATAAGCATCCTGTGCAAGAAATCAGGAGTTTTTTTAATCCATTATATTAACCACTTACCTCCGGTTCGTGGGTTACTGGATGCTCTATCCATGAAAATAATTTAGCCGTTGTAAAGTATGACCATCGGTCACTTTCGAATCTTTTTTGAAAGACCTCCTGTTAGGACTCAGGAGTATGTGGGATCTAGTTGTTAAGGATTAGTTGTTTCTGTGGATAGCCTAAATATATGTAAATCATAGACTTTTTTCATCTTTAATCGGTGACCGCAGTTTGGCAAAACCTGCTTCCGGTCATAAATATCCATCTTATTCTCAGTTGGATCTGACCCTTCCAATTAATACCGATTCTCAACCTCATGTAGTTGAAATGGTTTATCTGTATTTTTTGAGATTTGCTTAGTCAAATTTTTGTTGAGAACAAAACACACATGATAAAAAATAGTAATAGTCAATATTTAGAGGCACCCAAGATCAATGTTGTCATCTGGTGGAGACTACACTGACAGGACTATAGACAGGATGACCGCCAGTCAGTTTCTTTCGCAAATTCAAAATTTTAGACTGCCATTTGGGAACGGTGATGATCCTAACCATCTGATAATGTAGAAGTATTTATCAAAAAACCTCAAAACAACTGGTATATCTGTAAGGCACTGTAATTTAAAGGTAAAATCATATTTTTTTGGTTGGTATGCATCTTGCTCCTATCTAAGTACACCGTAAACAAACACACCTGATAGAAGAATGTCAGAATTGGAGTAGTGATGAACACGAATGCTTTGATGCACCCCTGCGCAAAAAATGGATTAATCCTATCCATTGTATTGGTAATGAATGCTTGTACACCCGAATACAAGATGATGAGACACAAGCTTACTGGAGTTTCGAATCAAGAGGTGCTGCCCAAGGAAGATGGCTTGATCAAGCCAACTATCCCGGAAGTTAAGTCTGAGTGTGATTTACTAGATGAATCGGGTTATCCGGCATCTGAAGGTAATTCGTTATTTGCTGGTATTAAGTTTTCCGGGTTTTGCTTGAATCAAGATTTGACCGAGGAAGAGCATGCTCGGGCAGAGCGTGGTCTAGAATATATCTATTCAGGTAAAGCCTTTCGTGGTGTGGGGATGCCCTTGAGCAGCGCTCAGACCTTACGTGAGCTTCAGGCGCAGCAGCCACCATCACAAATCCCTCAAATCAACACCACCACTCAGGATGGAGCTTATAAAGTGTTTGGCACGATTCCTTCGCCTATGAGTAGGCCACCAGTATCACTGGGGGAAGCTGAGGTCCCCGTTCAAAATATGGGAGACAGTGTCTATATTTATAAAAATTCTGCGGTGTCTGCGGGTAATTGTGTCAGCTGCCACTCAGGTGTTGTTGATGGGCGCATTGTTTCAGGTCTGATGAATTCCCAGATAGATCAGTATGCTCAAAGGCTCAATATGATGGGGCTATTACAAGCTGCGCCTGCTCTACTTTCAGCCAATCAGCAGGCAATCGATGATGGAGTGCCGACGGCCCCAATGGATCGACAGATTCTGTCGAGTTTTGTTAACAGGTTGCAGGATAATCTAACGCTGGTCTTCGACAGTGCTGAGACCAAGGGTGATAACTTGGGGGCATATGCCATATGGAGAGCCATCAGTCGCTACGCTGAAGACGGTATTAATGGGATCGATGTCAGTCAAGAGACCGAACTCGATACTTTATGGGAAGGTATTCGGCTACCCACCGTGGATTCCAACCCTTGGTGGCATTACAAGTATAAGGATACGATTTACCGTTACTCTGATAAGTCGGCGGACTTTGCGAACCACTTTTCTTTTACTTTTTCAAATGCATCACCAGATGCGAATGAAAATCGGCCCGAGCAGTATGAAACATTGAAGGATGTTCTGACTTATATCAATCAATTGAACTCTCCTGTCTATGACAAGGAAATCGATCTCAAAAAGGCGAAACTAGGTGAAGAATATTATAATGGCACGAAAAGGCTAGCCAGTGGTGATGCCCTGTATTGCATTAGTTGCCATGGTCGCTATGAACAAACAGATGATGGTCTTGCAGTGTCCTATATTGATCGTGGTTTGTTTGAAGTTGGGACTGATCGGGCATACTCTGACTTTTTACTCGATGTTGCTAAGCCAATCACTGATGTCCGCTTGCCGGAACTTGCAGAATTTTTCGCTGAGACGCCCGAGCTTATTCCCCAATGGGAAGTACCCGCTGGACAGGGTTATCATGCATCGCCACTGGATGGCGTTTGGGCTAGTGCTCCGTATTTTCACAATGGTTCGGTGCCGACACTCTATCAGACACTTAACTCTCAGGCACGTCCTGCTATCTGGGAACGTGATCCTAACCCAAGTAGTTATGATCATAACGAGGTAGGTCTGGTATATAAAGAAGTATCAGTGACTGTGTTACAAGAAAAAGCTGCTACGGCAGCAGTTTCTCATCCATTCTCGGAGGAAGCGGTTGATTATCGTAATATTTACAACACAACCAATCACGGAAAAGGCAATCAGGGTCACTATTTTGGAGACATGATGAATGATACTGAGCGTTATGCTGTGATTGAATACTTAAAGACGATTGGAGGTAAGACTGCAAACAAATAATACTTAATTACTCTCGACAAAAAAACTCACTCTTCATATTCTCTGACTCTTATTAAATAGGGTCAGAGAATTTTTCATTTATTTAAGCTATTTTATTTTGAACTAGATTTTTAATGATGATACCGCAAGATTGCTTATCTTTAATGATCTGCCCCGTTCCTAAATGAGCTGAACCAAGAAAAAAATCTAATGGTTGTTTGATATGATTTTTTATTTCAACGATCTGACCCTTGCTAAGGTTTAATAGTTCATTTGATGAGAGGTTTGGTTGTCCGACCTCCACACGAATGTCAAACGATTCATGTTTTATTATATGGTCAACCATTATGGGATTATAGGAAGCGGTCTGATTTTCTATATTCTTTCTGATCTGGCTTTTGTGGGACAATAACTCGGATTGTTCTCTGTCATTTTTCAGCTGAGTTATTTTGATAGCCCAATGGTGGTTGATTTCTCCCAATTCCCCATAAATAATGATTTTTTCTGACAATACCAACGCACAGTGGTAGTTATCGAGAGGTAAAAAGTCTCCGGCTTTTAGCTGTTGGAGTTGTGGGGTCGAGATCGATTTTGCATAGATGTCAACACTTATATCACCAGCTAAACTTACCAATTTAGCCGGATCAACATTCGCATTCATTGGATTAAATTTCTGCCCTTCTCCGACTTGTTGAGGAAGGTATAGACTCAATTGAAGAGTGATATCATTACAATGGAAATCAAAGTGTATTGGTCGATAGTATCCCATTAACGGTGGGTCTAGTAGATGATTTTGACGGATGTCAATGAAACGAGCTTCTTGGCCATATTTTGGTTGAGATACCATATTGAGGTCTTTGGTTAAATCATCGAAGAAAACATGGGCCATGCTCAGTTCTAAATCTGTTAGGTCTTTCTTCTTTAGGTTTTCTATTTCAGTGGCTCCCAGCGAAGCAGCTAGGTAATTCAACATTAGTGCTGGTGCACTCTGCCATACCAGTGGGGTCTGAACTTCAGTCATTCTGATAAATCCATCATAACTGGTATTGGCGTCTTGGGCTTGAATTCTACCTCCCCAAATTAGCCCTGTGCTTTTGATGCTTATGGTAAATGACCGGTCAAATAATCGAGAAATGCGCTTGTTGATTAACTTACCAAGTGCGTCAATCATCTGTTCTAGCGATGCGGGCATTTTTGAGCTCACTAATTTGCCACTAGGATCATGTTTTGCCTTAGTTAATTGCCTCAAACCAAAGGGATCTTCTTGAATTTCCTGCTTTTGTGATTTACTTTTCTTGATTTTATGGACCTCAGTATTTCCATTAGTCTTGTAAATTTAGCTGGTTGTGAATCAGCCCCCTGGGTGGCCTTCTTCTAACCCGTATATGCTTCGTATCGGTTGTGATGAGGAGGTTTGAAAGTTTTATTATTTGCTCAATGCAAGGTGGTCCTTGAGCCTTAATTATTAGTCTTGGTTTGAAAGCGTGAATCTTTTAAATGGATTTCTGGTATAGTTAATTTTAAATAGTGGCTTACTTTATTTTGTTCAGAGTCGGATGGGTTTATTTTTTATGTTCCTAAAAGATAGCGTCGAAAAAATATTATCAGCTACTATTGTCGATAGCCAAGCGGTTAGTGGTGGCTGTGTTTCAGAGGCCTATCTCGTTACTACATCAAAACAACAAAATTATGTTGTTAAACTAGACCAAAGCCGTTGTGGAATGCTTATGGTTGAAGCTGATGGATTGCAGCAACTGAAGCAAACGGACACTTTTTACATTCCAACCGTTATTTCCGTAGATGAGCATCTACTTATTTTGGAAGCTATTGCTGTAACGAATCCTCAAAAGTATTTTTGGCAAATATTCGGCGAAAAGCTCGCTGCTTTGCATCAATTTACAGGGGAACACTGGGGGCTATCGTATGACAACTACATTGGCATGACCCCCCAATTGAACTCTACTAAAGAAAATTCGTGGTCTGATTTTTTTGTGAACCAAAGAATAGCGCCTCAATTTAAATGGCTGAAAGAGAAGGGGTTAGCAACTGGGCGACTCAGTGAAATCTATAACGATTTAATTAAGACTATCATAGCTCATTTGACCAGAAGAGTGCCGTCTAAGAGCTTGCTGCATGGTGATTTATGGTCTGGAAATTATCTGGTTTCTCCTAATAACTCTCCAGTTCTGATCGATCCTGCTATCTATTATGGCGACCGTGAAGCAGAGTTTAGTATGATGCTTTTATTCGGTGGCTTTCCTGCTGAAATGTTTGATGCTTATCAGAACACTTGGCCTATGGACGAAGGGTGGGAGCAGAGAAGATCGATCTATAAGCTTTACCATCTTATGAATCACGCCAACCTTTTTGGGCAATCTTATATTGCGCAAGTTCAACAATGTACAGATCAGATTATCCGTTTGTCATAGATCACCTCTTTTCACTGTAAAGTAAAACAAAAATTTGAAGAAGCTAATTTAGGTTCATTTCATATTAATCCATAAAAATAAGGGCTTAGTATAGACTGAGTCAAAAAATAGTTCGTTTCTCCTAAATTGCATGCTGATTGTATTTTGCTAAAAGTGATAGTCATATGAAAGTTGAACGACCTTCGCTTAAAAAGCTGTGTTCACTCTATGAACAGAGTCTTTTTAAAAAATTGTGTGTGCCAAAGGATAGTGACGAGTAATCACAGTCTTTGGCTTTTTCTTTATTATTCTTCAGGGAGGAAGAGTTATGAAATTACTATGCTTTATTATGTTTTGGGCGTTAACTACTTCATTGTATGGGGTAGAAACGAGCGCAGCAAAAGGTCCCTTTAAGGTTGGAACTAAGACGGTTAAGCTGAAAGGTTTAACGACTCAGATTTTTTATCCCGGCCAACCTACTAATGCGAAGAATTATCGGTTTGATCTGAGAGAGTATTTGCCTTCACGTGAGCAGAGTAAAATTCCTGTTGATGCGGACCCATTCATGGATTGTGATTGCGTTGAGGGATTGGCACTGGCAGATCAAAGTCAACCGTGGCCAATTGCTATTTATGTCCATGGTGCCGCTGGTTTTCGGACGGCTTCGGCTAATTTAGCAGCTGCTATAGCTAGCCAGGGCTTTGTTGTTATCGGAGCAGATCACCCATGGATTCAACTGAAAGATATACTGAAGTATCCTCGATTAGGAATGCTTATTTCTAATCAGAAGAGAGATGTTCAGAAGATTTTAACTGCTATTAGAGAAAATGATTCTCGGTTAACTTTCCTTGGTGACTTGGCGAAAGATAATATAGCGTTGATCGGACATAGTGCAGGTAGCGGTGCGGTAGCTGCTTTGAGCGGGGAAAAAGGTGTTACTGCTGTTGTGAGTATGGCTGGTAATGGCAGCATTCAGCGGCCGATTCCTAAGCTTATTATGGGTGGGATGGATGATGGCCTGATTCGTTTTGGTGCTCAGGAAAATACCTATGAGGCCTCATCGAAACCGAAGGTACTTGCTGGTCTTGAAAGGGCAGGGCACCTAGCTTTTACTGATATTTGCGCTCTAATGCCTAGATATGGTGGCATATTAGAAGCAGCTATTAAGTTTGGAGTAGATGTTCCTGACCTAGTAAATAGTTTGGGTAAGGACGGTTGTGAAGAAGGGGATCTGGACGCACGCAAAGGCTGGGAAGTGATTAACTATGGTGTCACTCAGTTTTTATTAGATGCTATGATTACAGGTAAAAAAGATGGTTCTAACCTGCTCAATTGGAAGGATCAATTTCCAGAGATTGAAGTCTTTAAAATTGATTATTAAGTCTTCCAAAAAAATAATTTTTTTCCGGTGAATCAATACAAGAACCCGTCCTGTCATTTGGAGGGGTTCTTGGCTAGTCGAATGATTTACCTTAGTATTGTGTCAATGAATCGATAGTTTCTTCCAAAAATTCCCGTTCACTGTAGGTTGAGGTGTAGATGTTAAGTCCTATACAGGGGACTGGACCTCCTGACAAAGCTCCCGCTACATACCACTTCCCATCTTGAACTGTAAATAGCGGGCCGCCAGAGTCACCTGAGCATGCTCCTTCTTGATTTATCCCCTCTACAATATACCGTCCTTCACTGTCGATCTCTTGCAAAACACTACTTGTTCCCTGAAGTAATCCGGTACGAAAACCGTTACCATCGCGGCCAAATCCGGCTAAGAATACTGTATCCCCTGGCTCCAGTTCTTTTTCCCATAATGGCATAGGCTCATACGGGTAGGGTGCTCGATCTGCTAATTCAACTATAGCAATATCATTAGGTTGAATACTTCTGCTATTTGTATAGAGGTTGTATGTGTCGGGATAACGGCTGCGACGAGCGGCGATTAATATTCCACTATCTGACCTACGGAAATCAGATCCAAGATAGACTTGGATGGTATTTGACGTTAGGCAATGTGCGGCTGTTAATACTAGCCTAGTTCCGATGAGAGTTCCGGAGCAGGTACCTGTGTTCCCTCCTGCACCCAAAATAAGACCGACTGTACTTTTTGCTATATCTGGAGCATTGACGAAATCGATAGGTACACCATTTCTAATCTTCAATTTACTGCTGGAGGTAGATCCACACCCAACAAGGATTGCGCTCTGGAGTATGACAAATAATAGTGTCCATAGATTTATCTTTCTCATTCTAGTCCTTTCGCGTAGTTTCTTTGGTTAGAAATTAAAAAAGCCCTCCAGTTTTAACTGAAGGGCTTTTGATCTTGTGTTCGCTTTTAGATCATTAACCTTTCAGCCAATATCGGCTTACACGACAGCAACAAATACATGGCAATATGCTAGCTTTGGAAAAAGTATTCATAGTTTTGCATTTTTTATCTGCCATTTGTGCCTCTATCAGACTTTGTATTAACTATCTGAAGGTTAAAGTTACTTTTCTATAAGTTCTGCTGATGATAAAAATTATAATTTTCTGCTGCAATCGTTAGAGCTTTTTTCTAATCCTCACTCACATTCAATTAATTGTTGTTAGGTTGATTCCAGAAGTTTGTCAATTGAAAAGGTTTGTGTTGTCTTGACGTATGCGTGGAAATTTTTTGGACTGTTAGAAAGTAAACACAGATGATGTGGTCCATCATACTGGGCTGTTAATTGAGGAGCCCTTAAGCAAAAAAATCTTCCTAAGATTACAAATTTATGCCTCTTTTGATGTTCAGTAAGTTCTATTAATATTTTTAATATTAGATGGTTATGATTTTTATCGGATTGTATTTATTTGAAAGCAATCTATAGCCGATTTTGGAATCTGAAGGGGGGGGAGTGTCGGCAAAGCCTTTTGGAAAAAAAGAATATAAACAGATTCTTGCAGATATGCCTGAAGAATTCCAACCAAACTTAGTCTTGTCTATTTTTTGGTTTCTATTTGACCTGTCAGTGATCCTTTTCCTGGGGGGAGTATATATCTGGTTAGATAATCTTTATTATGCTCCAATCTATTGGTTGTTGCAGGGTAGTGCTCTATGGGCAATGTTTATGATTGGTCATGATTGTGGCCATGGGAGTTTTGCTAAGAAAAAATGGATCAATAAGCTCTTTGGAGAAATATCTCATGGTATCATAGCAATTCCATTTACACCTTGGGCTATCTCTCACAAGAAACATCATGAATACAATGGTAACGTTCAGAAAGACGAGTCTTGGGTTCCTTATACCCTTGATCATTATAAGTATCTAGGGGATTTCTCTCGAAAGAGTCTGTTTCATAAAGTTTTCTTTCTCTCGATTTTTATTTCTAAAAAACTATGGCTTTTTGTAATGCCTATCTATTTGACTTTTAATAGCGCTCATTACTGGTGTCGCGGTGAATTTTTTAAGGGAACACACTTTTCCACTAAGAGTGTCCTATTCAAAAAGGAAGATTACAGAGATGTAATCATCAGCATTGTAACCTATGTTACTTTCATAGCATTTTGTTTTTGGGCAATATATCAATTTGGTTTTATATCCTTTATCTCTATATATTTTATTCCTTTGACAATCGCCCATGCACTTTTAGCTGGAGTGACCTACCTTCATCATACGGATGTCAAAACCCCGTATTATTACGATGAAGATTGGGATAAATATAGTGCTGGTTTTAGCACTGTAGATAGGGATTATGGCTTTATTTTCAATGTTTGGTGGCACCATATCACGGATTGTCATGTCTTTCATCATCTCTATTATCATATTCCCCATTACCGTTTGAAAGCAGGGACTGCTTATCTTAAAGCCAGTCCGCTATTTCCTGAACATCTGTATATGTTTCACGAGGACACTGGAGCTTTGAAGACCTTTAGAAACTTTTTTCATACTCGTGACAATTGTCTTTTTGTGGAGAAGGACCCTGACAATAAAATCGTATATTACAAAAACGATCGGGAGCGGATTATGGCGGTTATGAAGCCAGTGCCGGAAGGAAAGTCCGATAATCAAAATGATCTTAAAAAAGCTTCCTGAATTTTATTGGCTATATTAATTGATCAATCTAGAGTTGTAAGATCTATTCTAATTCTGTTCATTCGCCAAATATTAATTTCTATCTTTGATTATAGGTGTGCTTGCAAAAAAACACCGGATCATCCATTATGTCAATGTGCTTTTTTTAGTTTCCTTCTTAATACGGGGCAAAGGATGACAAAATTTTTTCTCCTCATAGTTTTAGGCTTATTTAGTCATACGTTAAATGGTTTAGATCGCAGCACCGATACATGGAAACTCGTGCACGAAGAAGATGGTATAAAAATATTTAAGGGGCAGGAAGGTCGGCAAGGATCATTGCCTTTTAAGGCTGAAACTATGATAGATGCACCTATATCTCTTTTAATCATGGCTATCTTTGACTATAAGAGAAAACCAGAATGGGCACCTAAATTAATGAAAGTGACAATGATTCGTAAAGTTAGTAAATCGGAATTTATTTTTAAAGAACGCTATCAAACACCATGGCCAGCATTACATAGGTTATTCAATTTAACGGGTTCGGTTCATTCTCCTGACAAGGGGAAGTTTATATTTACTGCACACAGTATTAAAGATCGGACATTAGATGATAGTTGCTGTGTCACTTCAGATGTTAAGCTAATTGAGTTGATTTTTGAAGACAAAGGCTCAAATAAGACCTCAGTGAATTTTACATTTCAGGGTCATTTCGGTGGTTGGATACCGACTTGGCTGAGTAACCTAATTCTAAAAAAATGGCCTTTTAAATTTTTGAAGGGGCTTGAACTGCAAGCTTTGAAAAAAGACTTGATACCGACCGCTGATTATCTTGAGATTGAGCAGTTATATCCATGGTTAGAATCTGATCGTAAGAGTGTATCTGTGATTCCAATACAGCGTAAGTTGTGATGCAGGAAATCACAATCAGGACGCTTTGTTATGTGAGCCAAACTCCTCTTGAAGAATGGGAGTAACACGCATAATCTCGACTTCTAATTCTTCAATTAAGACTTCAACACCCGATAATAGATTTTTTGCGCCGGCTTCTTCGATTTTAGTGCAAATATTTCTTACTTTTATTGCGCCAATTAAAATAGCTCCCCCTCCCAAACAGTGGGCGGCATGTTCAATGGCTTTGGCGTCGGCGTTTGCGGCGGCTTCGGACATCTCCTTAACATTGGTATTTGCTACTTGACTGAAGACATCGACCATTTTTGCTAGAAATGCAGGGTCGTAAGCTGTACTAGACTTTAGCTCATTAACTATATGCTCATCCAGGCAATCATACTTGATAGAAGGTTGGCTACTTAATGCCTTGGCTTTGATAAATGGATCAAGTTCTATCTTCGAGGATTCGTTATAATTGTCGTTATTAGTCCATTTGTTGATTGTGCGTAAAAATTCCGTGAATGTGATAGGTTTTGGCAAAAAGTCATCCATACCAGATGTAAAGCATTTATCCTTAAACCTATCTATTGTTCCTGCTGTTAGCCCTAAAATAGGTACGTGATGATCTTTTGTTTCTAACTTGCGATATTGTGTGGTCGCTTCAAAACCATTCATAATAGGCATTTCACAGTCCATAAAAATTAAATCGAAACTATTTTTTTCGAGCAATGATAAAGCTTCTTTGCCATTGACAGCTGTTTGAGATATGTGACCGGATTTTTCGATAAACCTTTCTCCTAAAAGGCGATTTGCTTCATTGTCATCTACAAATAGTATTCTAAGTTGTTTGTCTGGAGTTATTATCTTAATTTTTTGGGGAGATTGTTCTAGGGAATCTTCAGTATTTTCAGGTTCAAAGCAGCTAATCATTCTTGATTTCAAGCGATTTAAGATAATAGGTACTTCCAGTATTTGGCTAAACCCGGACTCTTTAATTTGTTCATTTAGAGACTGATTTCTTTCGCCATATTTACATAGATAAATGATAGGTGTTTTATTGTTTTTACTTAATGCCGAACACTTTTGACCAAACAGTAGAGTTGCTTCATTGGTCTCACTTTGACCAGCTAATATGACATCAAAAGGTTCTTCCTTTTGAGCTAAGGCTTCTATCATAGACAGAGCTCGATCTTGTGACGTTGTTGAGGTTGTCTTTACGTCCCATGCTTCCAGTTGGTCGACTAAAGCTTTATTAGTATCTTCGTTAGAGTAAATTAAAGCATGCTTATTATTAAATGTTGAAAAATCATCGTGTTGAATTTGATTTGATATAGGTAAACATAACGTGAACCAAAACTTAGATCCCTTGTCAGGCTTGCTTTCTACGCCCATTTCACCATTCATGGCGTTGCATATTTTTTGACTGATAGCTAATCCCAGTCCTGTGCCTTTGACAGCAAGTTCAGCATCTTGACGAGATTGAGAGAAGGATTGAAATATCTTTTCTTGATCGTCCTCGGGTATACCGATACCGGTATCGATAACTTCGAAAACGATAGTTTGTTCTTCTTCAGTTAGGTCAATGCATTGTGCTGTAACGTTCACAGAGCCGATGTGAGTAAACTTGATGGCATTACTCATAAGGTTGATAAGGATTTGTTTTATTCGGATGGAGTCGCCGTAGAGAGGACGGATATCCTTGGATGTGAAAGAATGGAGATAGATACCCTGCTTATTAGCTGGTTCTGAAAACATCTCGATCACATCAGAAATTACTTTGGTCATAGAAAAAGGTTGACGGTTAAAGTTCATCTCTCCGGCTTCAATCTTTGAAAAATCAAGGATATCGTTGATCACGGATAGTAAGGATTCTCCTGCATTCTTGATCGCATGGCAGTATTGATTTTGTTCCTCAGTTAAGTGAGTGGTTTCCATTAAGCTAACCGTACCGATGACACCATTCATTGGGGTTCTGATTTCGTGACTCATATTAGCAAGAAATTCGGATTTGGCCTTTTTAGCCTGAATGGCATCATCTTTAGCGATAATAAGCTTCTTGTTGAGATCACGTAGTCTTGCGGTTTCCTTTTCAAGTAAGCTAGCTTCTAATTCTGATAAGCTATGTTCATGAAGATATGCTGTTTCAATAGCAGCAGCAGCCTGTGCTTCGAGAAGAGAAAAAAACTGAAGTTTTCTTTCCTGATCCTCTTTGGTATATTCTCGGGAGAATTCGTAGATGGCGACAGCCCCTACTATTTTTAATTGATTCCGAAGGATGAAACAGACGTTTGGTTGAAATTTTTTGGTATGGTCCCGCACCAATCGATCTTTGATCAGATTTTCTTCGATAAAGTATACAGAACAGCCAGTGTTGATGACATTTTTTACAAATTCAATATCAGAGTCTTGAAATAAATCCACTTTATCGTCAAAGCCAAAAGACAGTGACAGTTCCAGCCTATTTTCATCAGGTGGATTGATTAGATAAACGGCTCCATTTTTAGCTCCAGTAAATTCCGTTAAGGTTTCAACGATGACCTTTGATACCTTTTCAATTTTGAGAGATTGTTGTAGCTGAATAGCGATCAATAACATTTGATCTTGCATTTGAGTGTGGTTTAGCAATTTGTGGTATTTTTTTTCGATTTTAAGTAAATCGTTCATATCATTTCCTGTTATCACAGCATATGAGGGCATTCGTTGCTCTATTCGATAAATCGATCGAATACAATTTGTAGTTTTTCCGGATCAAAAGGTTTGTAAATAACTCCATTAGCACCGCATTCTATAACTTCTTCTATATCATCAACCATGCCTGTCGTTGTCATGACTACTATGGGTATGGAATTGAAAGAACTCGATCTTACTGCTTTGATGAATTCGGCTCCATTCATTTCAGGCATATGGATATCGCATATAATGAGGTCTATATCAGGATTTTTATTTAGGGAGGTTAAACCCTCTTTCCCATTCGTAGCTTCTGTTACTGATACTTCGTACAAAACTTTAAGTCTAGAATGTAGGAAGCTACGTGTCATTTCACTGTCATCTACAATCAGTATATTTCTCATTAACTAACTGCCTCCATGTTACTTTCATAGTGACCAGCTTTACTGATGCTTCTGAACATCCCATCTGGTTCGAGAATCAGTATCATTTGCCCATCACCTAACACTGAAGCACCTGAGAATTCGTCCAGGTGGTTTAGAATCGCTGGTAAAGGTTTGATTAAAATCTCTCTTGATTCTATGACCCGGTCAATGACTAGCCCAAAATCACCACCAAATGATTTAATCACACATATTTTCTTCTTATCATAGGTTTCAGAATCTATTTTTTTGTCCTGATGTAATATCTGGCTCAATTCGATCATACCAATGATTTGATTGCGAAAAGAAAGGGTTAAAATTCCATGCCCAGTATGATTGCGTTTCTTAATAGTATCAGCCTCGATGTCGATCAACTCTTCGACACTTCCCATGGGAATCGCATATGACTCGCCGTTACTTTCTACGATAATTGAAGGTTCCACTGCTAAAGTGAGCGGTAAGGTTAGTCTGAACGTAGTGCCTTCATCCTTTTGGGATAAAACATAAATGGTTCCTCCTATCTGCTTGATTTTTTGTCTTACACTATCCATACCTACGCCCCGGCCTGAGATATGGCTGGTATTCTTAGAGGGGGAGAGCCCTTTTGCAAAAATTAGGTTACCTAAATCTTCATCGGAGAGTTTCTGTGCTTCAATATCACTGACTATCTCAGCAGCTACAGCCGACATTCTAATTTCTTCAAGATTTAACCCTGCGCCATCATCGATTACTTCTATGATGACCTGGTTAGATTCATGGTGCGCACGCAGTGTAATCTGTCCGATAGCAGATTTTCCTTTCTTCTTCCTTGTCTCAGGTGTTTCTATTCCATGATCGATGGCATTGCGAATGAGATGAATAATGGGGTCATATAAATTTTCGATCACGGTGCTTTCTAGCTTAGTATCAGATCCAATCATATCTAACTCTATTTTTTTTCCAACATTCTGAGCTAAATCCCGGAGCATTCTTGGAATTCGTCCGAAAAGAAAAGAAACGGG
>PBRN01000275.1 GCA_002725955.1 Pseudobdellovibrionaceae bacterium | reverse complement strand
TTGTCTGTCTTTTAGGCCTTTATTGACTGATTTGGCTGTTTTTGATTCTGATCTTGATTTGATTGATCAGAGATCTCAATGCCCGGGGACCTTTCAATGTTCCCGACTAATTATTTATGGCGTCTGGATGGCGGCTTTGGCAGTAGGCAATAAGTAAGGCTAATGCTACCCATAAGGCATATAGAAACTCTGAATCTAAGAGGTTGTTTTGTAATAACCCTCCTAGCAGGCTGCCCATTAATATCAGTAAAAATATGGGCATGTGCTTTTGACCTGATATGTGCCGGATCATCATAGCAATTCCCGCAATGAGTAATAGAAGTGAGGTGAAGCCAATCAGGCCCGAGTCGGCTAGAGTTTGCAGGTAGGTATTGTGGGCAGCGTATTTTCTTTCGAAGTTCCGGAAACCCTTCCGATCATAATAGTCGAGTCGCGCTTTTTTACGAGCGCTATAACCGACGCCGGTCCAGACATGATCTTGGAACATTTGCCAATGAATTTGCCAAAATACGATGCGGGGAATGCGCTGCTCAAGGTTGGTCTTGTCTGTTTGTATTTCCTGAACCCTCTTAATGATCGTGTTTTCTGTGATCAGGGCTGCACAGGCAATCGCCAGGATAGGTATCAGTCTTATGAGTCGTCCTCTTAAGCGGTAGGCTTCACTGGCAATGATGAGGCCGATAGTTACTAGCATGGGCCACCTAGATGCAGACAAAAATAGGCAAAACATAGAAATTAAAAAACAAATCGACCAGAGTCGTTTTTCTTTTTCTGTGATGGTTGAATCAAACCTGAACATCCCATAGCTGAGGAGACAGAACAGCATGCAGTTGTATGAAAAGGTGAGCGGGTGCGAGATCAATCCCCCAGTTCGATAAACCCCATAAGCAAAACGATTTAAAGGTAGTGTGGCGTTTACACCATGGATTAAATCGATCCCTGTATAACGTTGGATGGTCATATAGCAAGCTAACAAGGCCAGCAGACCTGCCAGCCAAGGGAGGCCTTTTCTGATAGCCCACCCTCGTTTTACCGCTATGGTGTAAATCATCATGAGATGAAAGCCGTAGATACCCTGTTTTCCGATCAGTCGCAGGTTGTCTTTAATAGTCTTTCCTATTTCCATGGGATATTGAGGGAAAGCTAGTTCACTGGTAAAGGTGATGGTGCGAAAAATAATCGAAATCATTAGAAAAACTAAAAAAGTATGAAGTAAAGGGTAATTCATTCTTAACTTTTTCAGCCAGTGGCTTTGTTCACCTTTTTGATGAGATGCTGTTAATTCTTTCAGGCCGCCGGACAGAAAAAACCATAGAACTAAAACTGCTGTGACACAGGCCTGGAAACCCGGTGGCATCAAAATACCGAAAACGCCCAAGACTAATAAAAAATCGATAGCTGGCGGTATCTTGCGCAATGGCTCATCTTGCTGTGCGTGTATCAAACGATGCCTCTCGCTAATAGTTCAAGTCATTTTAATGATTCAAGTGATAAATCGACTAGGAAATCAGGATAAATATATAAAACCTATGCGACACATGTAAGAGGTTTTTTGTTTAATCCGGTGCTGACTGACTTATGGTGCCTAACAATAATAGCCTTGAGTGTCGGTATGAGGAGCCTCTTAAAAGCACAATTACACCTATCCATAAGAATTTAAAATCATAGGAAAAATTAGCAAATTTAATGAAAAGCATGAATTTCCCGATAAAGCATAAGGGGCCGGGAGAAAAAATTGAGATATTTGCATATAAAACTTATCTTTTTCATGATAATTACGTTGATAATAGTGGGTTGCAAGCCTGTTAAACCCCTTGAAGTCCAACCGGTTATGGATGAATCCCTCACCTCCACAAGAATAGTGTTTTGGCAAAACTATGGACCGCGATGCCGCAGCTTTCCTTCTAAGCTGCATGCTGATGGTAGCTGTGATGATGGCGATGCCACTCTGTTCAATAGCCTGCTGTGCTATGCAGGGAGTGTCGAAAGTTGTGAAGCCGTGAAGAACGCTCAGGGTGATGATGGCCGCTGGTATCGATCGCCTCGAAAAGAAGAGCTCAAAATGCAGAAGAACTCCTTTTCTCGGGATCAGATGATGGGGGTTCTACTCTATCTCGTGTCCACCAAGGATCGAGCGGGGGCGAGAAAGTGGCTAGAATGGATGGAGAATAATCGCAAATGTTTTATCAATTATGTTGCGCCGATTAACGGACAAACTTGTGCGGTGAGTGTTACCGTGAGTTGTCCTGATTCTCCAGATGGGACTTGTGCTGTCACTCCAGCTATGTGGCAGCTTATTGCTGAAGTTTGGCGGTTTTTGGATTTACCTCTTTCCTACCGAATGGAGAACCCATGGTCTGAGCTGGGAGATTTCGCATCCTTAACCAGTTGGATTACCAGCGATATCAGTACTGATGACGTGGCCTTCATCGAAACTATCACTAATGCCAAAGGTTATCGGCTGCACCTAAAAGGAGTTCATGTCCTCCTAAAAAAAGCCATGGGCAAGCAGTCCGAAAAACTAGATAAGATTGTCGGTCAATTGCGTCAGCGTCAGCCTGAGAACCTCTTTTTTAAATACTTAGATCATGGTGCGAATGTTCAATTGGCTAAAGAATTGGTACAGGTGTGCCCAAACCCTACTCGCATGGTAGGCCTCAGGAATCAATGGGCGTGGGAGAGGAGAGATTCTGAACAGGCCTGGAATCATAGCATGGGATGGGATTGCTACTTTCTTGGTAGGCTTATGACCCAAAAAAGTAATGGTCTTCATGATTAGACCCTGGGGTTAATATGGATTGGCTGGATATTTTGCAGATGAATAACCTTCAACGAGAAGGGGCTGCCACGGTAGCAACTCATTAAAGAAAAGGAGAAAATCATCCACCATTGATCTGCAGCTTTGAGCACAACAATGCCTGTGTTCCTGATGAATTTGAAAACATTAATTATATCAATGATTTTAAATCAATCTAACCTAAGGGGAACATATGAGTAATCCGGTCGATGAATTAGCCAAATACAATGTCCGTCCTGAAGCGAAAAAGATAACCACTGAAGTAGTGGTGGGTGATATTCTGGAGTCATCCGTTTCACCTCTGACCTCATCTATGGATGTCTATGAAGCTACCACCCTGTTGACCAAGAAAGGTCTTACCGGCCTTGCGGTGGTTGATGATGATCGTAATATTATTGGTTTTTATTCCACCCGTAGTAGTCTTAAGTTGATTTACAATGAAGTTTATAATCGTTGGCCACGTTCGATTGTAAGAGATCATATGATCGAAGATACCCATGAAGTCGACATTAAAACATCTTTGAACGATCTTATTGAGCGTTACATTAACGCTTATTTTCATACCTATCCCGTTACAGAAAACGGAAAATATGTAGGATATGTGGTCCTGGAAAGGGTTATTAAGCATCTGCTGAAGAATAAATGAGCAAGCAAAGCGTAAAATCAAGGTTTTATACTAAGAAAAGGGCTAAAGTGCTATCAAGCCTAGCTTAGAAGGTCTTATGCAATCACTGGTTTAATTAGAAATCGGGATCAACACTTCAATCGGTTGTGCTTCTCCGACTTTAAGGTAGGAGTTTATACTTTTTGAGTTAACTTCTAATGGGGTGATTAGCTGATTTGTTAGATAGATATCTAAAATTATGGCCTCTAGATTACCGGAATAATTGATTTGTTCGATTTTATAGTAAGATAATTTCTCTCCGGTTTTACCAAAAAGATCTTGTCCTGTTACCGGGGTGAGGTCCCCGCTCCCCAGTGGGACGTTGCTGCCCTCTTTAAAGATACCGTAAGTGGTTTTTCTCGTTCCGACTTCTTGGTAAGTGGCATCGTAATCGAACAATATTGCTTTATTTTCGAGCATAGTGGTTTGGCCGGTCGCACAATATTT
The DNA here is from genome assembly GCA_002725955.1 of Pseudobdellovibrionaceae bacterium. Classification (GTDB taxonomy): domain Bacteria; phylum Bdellovibrionota_B; class Oligoflexia; order Oligoflexales; family Oligoflexaceae. Next base: position 8,769 of record PBRN01000275.1, on the reverse strand, counting down.
TGCGGTCAGGCGATAACGGAAGGTATGACTAGTAGCATCCGCTTTGATGCTTTTCGACAGTAACTCCCCTTTGGTGAGGGTGCTCTGTCCAGTGCATTCCGGAGGAACTTGGCTAGCAGGTTTTTCGCCAACAAAATTCTTATTGTTGGAGCAGCTGGTGATACTGATAAGGCTGCTCATGATGATCGCAAATAAAAGCATCGGCATATCCTATTGATTTAAATGTCTAATTTGAACGCCTGCAGGTTTTTTCTCAGCTGCTGAAAAAACAAGACTTCGTAGATACGAATGCCAATACCAATAAAGGAAAAGTTTGAAACCTCATATCTGCCATGCCAATATAACTCAGAGTTTTTATGATGAGGTAGTATTTGAATAAAGGATTCGCCGGTCATAGGAGCACCTGGTCGAGGGCGGTACCTTAGCTTTTGGCCCTCTGTGATTTGGTCGATCTCATAATCAATGGTTAATCCATTGATGCTAAAGGTCTCTGTGACTTTACCCCCCTCTTTGAATTCTCCGGATACCGAGGAATAGCTATCGGGCCATACACCATTGTCCTTGCCTTCCAGAGCCTTGGTGATGATTTCCCAAAGGACTGCTGGCGGGACTTTTACCACGATTTTTTCTGAGAATTCTAAAGCAAGAAGTTGGGCTGGTACGAGCAGTAACATCAACACTGTCGCTAGATATTTTCTGATTAATCTTTTGGCCGCTGGCACTTGGTCCTCTTTTCGTGGTTCTATTGCCGGTTTGCTTTATCAGTTTAGCATTTTTAAGAGATAAATTGAGTTGTCAGTGTGGGCAGATCTTTGCTCAGGCTTTGAAGGGCAGACGACTGACCTAGCATCAGAAAATGAGTGGAGTAGGGCTGAAATAAGGCTCCTACAGCAGCTTTTTTCCATCAATTTCATGAGTTCTAAATTAATACGGGCCAAAAGCGTAAAGCTGATGGCCCGGACTAATCTCTTTATGATCATGAAGCGACCCGATTGGTGTCCGCTACTCAAATCAGTATACTAAAATTCTTTCAAAATTCTATTGAATGTATCGCTTGGTCTCATCGAAGCGGTAATTTTTACAGGATCTAAATTGTAGTATCCCCCTAAATCAACGTGCTGATGTTGTGCTTTCAGTAATTCTTCAATGATCTTGGGTTCATACTCGCCCAATGATTCTGCCAGCTTGGTAAAGCTTTCTTTTAGCTCTCCATCGGTATTTTGTTCGGCCAAAGCCCGAGCCCAATACAATGCCAAATAAAAATGACTGGTGCGATTGTCAGGTTCCCCAACTTTTCTCGCTGGTGATTTGTTATTAGTTAAGAGCTCGCTAGTCGCTTGATCCAGAGCATCCCCGAGGACCTTTGCTTTATCATTGCCTGTTTTTTCAGCAATATCTTCGAGAGAAACTGCTAAAGCCATGAACTCACCCAGAGAGTCCCAGCGTAGATGCCCTTCTTCGATAAACTGTTGCACGTGCTTTGGCGCTGACCCCCCGGCGCCTGTTTCGAACATGCCCCCACCTTGCATAAGAGGTACAATAGATAGCATTTTGGCACTGGTGCCTAATTCCAGGATTGGAAAGAGGTCGGTTAAGTAGTCCCGGAGAACATTACCTGTGACCGAAATTGTATCTTTCCCTCTGATGATTCTTTCCATGGTATAACGAATGGCACGATCAGGTGACATGATTTGAATGTTCAGCCCTTCGGTATCGTGGTCCTTTAGGTATGTCTCCACCTTGGTGATCATGGACTTGTCGTGAGGTCGGTTATCATCTAACCAGAATAGTGCTGGCATCCCCGATAGTCTGGCTCTTTTGACTGCCAGTTTAACCCAATCCTGGATGGGTTCATCTTTTGCTTGGCACATCCGCCAGATGTCGCCCTTTTCAACTTCATGTTTGATCAGGACTTCATTGGTTCCATTCTTCAGGATACGCATGGTTCCATCAGATACCATTTCAAAGGTTTTATCATGTGAACCGTATTCCTCTGCCTTTTGAGCCATGAGCCCGACGTTAGGGCTAGTGCCCATGCTTGTGGGGTCAAAGGCGCCATGATGCTTACAGAAGTTGATCACTTCTTGGTAGATAGTGGCGTAAGTACTTTCTGGTATCAGCGCTTTGGTTTCTTTAAGCTTGCCGTCGGTGCCCCACATTTTCCCGCCTTCACGAATCATCGCTGGCATGGATGCATCGACGATGACGTCACTGGGAACATGAAGGTTGGAAATGCCTTTATCAGAATTTACCATAGCCAGTTCTGGCCCATTGGTATAGCACTTGCGGATATCGGCTTCGATCTCTGCTCTCTTTGTATAAGGAAGGGTTTCAATCTTTTGATGCACATGACTGAAGCCATTGTTGGGGTTTACTCCTAATTCTTCGAAAAGATCCCCATGTTTGTCCCATAGGTCCTTGAAGTAAACCGTTACAGCATGGCCGAATACGATCGGATGGGATACTTTCATCATCGTGGCTTTAACATGCAACGAATATAGCAAACCAGATTCTTTAGCCTCTTCCATTTGTTCTGCGAAAAAGCTGCGGAGAGCCTTGACGCTCATGAACATGCCGTCAATGACCTCACCATCCTGGAGTGGGATGCTGTTTCTTAATACCGTGACTTCACCTTTTTTATTTTCAAACTCAATTCTGATGTCACAGGCTTGGTCGATAATCGTTGATTGCTCACCGGAATAGAAATCGCCACCTCTCATATGGGCAACATGGGTTTGAGAAGACTGCTTCCACACTCCCATTTTGTGAGGATTGTTTCGGGCATATTTTTTTACCGACTCTGGAGCTCTTCGATCAGAATTACCCTCTCTCAGTACCGGATTAACAGCGCTGCCTAAAACTTTGGCATATGTTTGTCTGATTGTTTCTTCTTCAGGGCTTTTCGGGGTATCTGGGAAATCAGGTACTTTGTAGCCCTGATCTTGAAGTTCACATATGGCTGACTTTAATTGCGGTATTGAAGCGCTAATATTTGGCAACTTAATCACATTGGCTTCTGGCGTTTTAACTAATTTGCCCAGCTCACTTAAAGCATCGGGAACCCTTTGCTTATCAGTAAGATTCTCTGGGAAATTAGCAAGGATTCTTGCTGCCAGAGATATATCACTTGTTTCCACATCGACCTGTGCTGCTTTAGCAAATGTGCTTACAATTGGTAGTAGAGAAAATGTCGCTAAGGCAGGAGCTTCATCTGTTAGCGTATAGATAATTTTTGACCCGGTCATTTCAACCTCATTAATCTAGCGTGGTGGTCCCATTCATTTTTTGATCCAGTATGTTTACCACCGTTTTTCGGTTAGTTGTACCGCATAATGCTCCACGGGGCAGGATCATGCTCGACTTCGAGATGTTGGTGGTAAAACCAGCACCAAGAAAGTTCGGCATAAAGAAGGGGATCTATAGGTGCTTTCTATTGGCTCTGATACAATTGCTCAATTTTTGAATAATTATTCTTTTCGATGATATTCCTTTTGGCCTTGAGAGTCGGGGTCAATTGTCCATTTTCAATGGTCAGTTCTTGAGGGATGAGCTGGAACTTTTTGATTTGTTCGTAGCGGGACAGCTTTTCATTTACCGCTGTGACGATGTTTTGATACACCGAAACAATTGTTTCTTCTGCGCACAATTCTTCGATGCCTTTGCCGGTATCGATACGGTGTTCCTGTGCTAGATGACGCACGCTTTCGAAGTCTGGGAAAATTAGGGCGGCAATGTATTTTTTGTTATTACCAACGATTAGGCTATGAGCGATGATGTCGTGGGAACTCAACGCTGACTCAATGGGAGTGGATGGCACATTTTTTCCATTACTGGTCACAATGATATCTTTCTTGCGGCCAGTGATTTTGAGGAAGTTTCTTGGTGTCACCATACCCAGGTCGCCGGTGTGAAACCAACCGTCTGCGTTGATGGCTTCCTTGGTCTCTTTCGGAAGCAAATAATAACCTGACATTACATTCGGGCCTTTGACGAGAATTTCGTCATCTTCTCCGAATTTCACTTCTACAAAGGGCAATAGTTTGCCCACGGTACCTTCTTCGTAGTTAATGCCGTGATTAAAGGCTACAATCGGGGCTGTTTCCGTTAACCCATAACCCTCATAAATCCAAATGTTGATGGATCGAAAAAAAGAAATAATATCAGCGTCTAAAGCGGCGCCGCCGGTTAAAAAGTAGCGAATCCGACTGCCAAACTTTTTACTGATTTTACGAAAAACGAGAATATCGGCCAGCCAATATTGGAAACGAGACCATAGATTGGTCGACTCGAATTCTGGTGGGCTAAAAAATTCTTCGGGACGATGGCGACTGCGCTGGGGCTGTTCGCCAATAAGATCCGGCTTTTTCAAACGTGTATTTTGGTCTCCAATTCTTCTGGCCCAATGAAATATTTTTTGTTTTAACCAAGATCCTTCTGCTACCTGGCTGAGGATCCCAGCGTAAATTTTTTCGAATATTCTGGGAACGGCTGCGCAAATAGTTGGCCTTATTTCAGTTAGGTTTTCGCCAATCGTGTCTACGGATTCAGCATATGAAATAGTAGCTCCCATCATCAAAGGACAGAAATGGCCAATCCCTCGCTCAAAGATATGACTCAAGGGCAGGATGGATAGAAGCTCATCATTGTGGTCAAAATTAGTGATGAGAGAGATGCCGTAAAGATTAGCCAGGATATTTTTATGAGTAAGCATGACGCCTTTAGGTAATCCTGTGGTGCCGCTGGTATAAATAATTGTGGCCAGATCTTCTCTTACAATCTCAAGATGAGCTTTTCTTACCTTGTCCTGGTTTTGTTTCAGAAAGATAGCTCCTTCTTCCATCCATTGTTTCCATGACAGAATGAGGATGTTTGAGCTTTGTTTCGAGGCTGCTTCCACCGGCTTGTGCCATTTCTTCGGCTCTTCTAGCACCACGACGTACTGTAAAGAAGGTAACTTGGGTCCCATTGCTTGAATCATCATGGCCTGTGCGCCCGTTTCAACGACGATCATCCGACTCTGAGAGTTTTTCAAGATATGCATGATGGAATCTGAGTTGAGCGTTTGATAAATAGGGACGGTGATGGCGTGAGCGAATAGGTTGCCCAAATCACTAACCGCCCATTTTTTCCCATTAGGTAGCAAAATCGCAGCTTTATCGTTTGGCTGAAAACCTTTGTGCATTAGCTGTGCACTATAGGTGTAAATGAATTCTTCCAGTTGCTTGTAGGTGATTTCTAGCCAGATACCATGGCGTTTTTCCTTTAAGGCAATGGCATCAGGGCTATATTGGACCCGACGCTTAATCACACGTGGAATACTTATCTTATCTGATAAATCAAGTCCCAAGTTGGTGCTTAAGTAGCTTAGCATGGAGTACTTGGGAATATCGATGGAAAGCACCACTTGATCTTGCATTTGGTATTCCTTTATTGTCACTGGGGATGATCTTATTTTTAGATTTCATCCCGTTCCTCTTTAATGTTCCCTTCAATTTGAAAGAGTAACATCATTTTAGGTTGTTTGTCTTTGTTATGGATAGAGATGGGCAAGACTTTGCTTAAAAGTCTATTGGCTAATAGAGCGGGCTGGGCCTTGGTAAGTGAGACAACCTGTTTTATAACACAAACAGTAGTAGAGTGAATAATATAAGAGCAAACATCCCTAAGCGAGCTGCGGGGCTGGTCGTGCCTTTTAAGGCTGGGACTATTCCAGCTGCACAAAGAATGACACCAAGCGTTTCAAAAAACATTACGATTCAACCTCTTCTAAAATTTTGCCTGACCAGTAGATAAAGGCTGCGCATATTGTAGCTGCAATAAAGAGAAGTTCCCAGTAGATCATGATAGGGATGGCTTGGGCGTTTACTTCAAAATTGAGTACCGTTGGCTGAAACAGACTCATTTCTTTATTGGTCAAGAATTGGATTGCTTTTATCAACAAAGAAATTAACCCCATGCTGCCAAGGTATTTAAGCAATGTTAGGATCTTATGGTCTCCGTCACGATAGTAAGCTATGTTTATTGCTGAGATGAGGCCACCATAAGAGATCATCAGTGGCACAGCGATAAAGAACCAGTAGGTTAAGAGTACTTGGAAATTGATGATGGTTTCACGAGTTAACCACTCTTTTTGCAATGCCAAAAAATTAGCATTGATACTAACTGCCATAAAGAAAGCTATAGTAATGGCAAAGTAGGCAATAAACCGGGCTCCTTGAATTTGGATCTGATTGTATTTTCCCATAAATATAAGTTGAAATTGCCCATTCTCCCATTCTTCACGCCCTCTAAAAGGCATGGTGGCTAAAACTAAAATACCCAAGAATAGTGCAGCAAAAGTCCAGAAGACCAGGGGTAATAGGGACATGAGTTGTGAATAGATGTTTTCCTGGGGTTTATCAGATAGGGTATTGGGCTGAGTGGCGATGATACCAGGAGACGATGCCGAAGGCTGCGGCTGGTTGGTTGATTCACTGCTGCTATATGAAAAATTGAAGTTTACATTTTGTTGTTCACAGCTACCCGCAAACATGGAAAAGCCAAGCAGAATGAATATCAGCATCCAAATGCGGTTTTTGATTCTGATCCATTCTAACCACTGTATTGTTAATATAAGCTTTTTCATGAGTTTGGCTCCATGATTTCGATGAAACGCTCTGCCACGGTTGTTCCATTAGCGGTGATGGTTTTAGTGTCTTCATCAGCTTGCAGAGAGCCTGCTGCGAGGAACAAAGAACGGTCAAGAAAGGGTTCCACGTCTTTTATCTCGTGAGTCGCCATGACAATCGACGAGTTTTTATCCCAGTTGGTCACCAGACTCTTGAGAATGCCGGTCCGGGCAATAAGATCAATCCCGGAAAGAGGTTCATCCAATAGGTATAAATGCACTTGTCTAGCCATTGTCGCTGCCAACTTCAATTTTTGCTGTTGCCCTTTAGACATTTCGCTCAGAGGTTTCGGTGGGATTTTAAGCTCTTGGATCAGCGACTTAAACTTATCAACATCGAAGTCATCGTAGAAGGTTTCCATGAAACGGGACATATGGCGTGGATTCATCCATGAAGAAAATCCTAGCCGGTCACCAAGGAAGGCGACGTTGTGGCGTGATGCCCTCGGCTTAGTTGCATTGACAAGGACTTCGCCGTGCTGGGCTTGCAGTAGTCCGGACAGGAGCTTCATGGTTGTTGACTTTCCCGAGCCGTTGATACCTAAAAGGCCGATCACTTGCCCTTTAGGTATGCGAAAGCTCACATTGGTGATGCCTTCTCCGCTGCTATAGTGTTTGGTTACGTTTGAAAAAGTTGCAATCATGATTGCTTTTCCTCTTCTAGAGCAGCTCTATTTAATGATTTTAACCTGCCGTATGCGTTGTCGTTTTGAATTTGGATGATGCTCTTGCAGACACTGTCATTGGAACTGCTTTTTAGTAAAACAGAATCAGATTTCATCATAGTTTTGATGGCTTGTTTTGCATCTGTTTTTTTGAGCCGATTCATTACCTGTAGTGGCTTTCTATTTCTGGTCATGAATGATTTCCATGGATAGGAGCGGTTTGGGCATGATCTAATGATGCATCACCTTCAGCTCTATACATATAAGGTCTGGTCAATCGTCGATAGAGAAAGGACTTCTGATTATCGACAGCGAGCATAAAACATTCCTTACTATTAGTTTGGTTAGTTTGGTTAGTTTGGTGTTTTGCTGGAACTCCAATGATACAAGCCGGATGCAATGTTCACTTGATAAAATAGTGGAGGCATAAAATGAAGTCAATGTTTGATGATCATAGGGCAGCTTAGTCTGCTACCTGCAAATACCATTATAAGGCTCTGGTATGTTATCTTACGATCCAGTAATTCTGTCCATAATCCTAGTCTGACTTGCAGCTGAGTTAATATTAGGCACCTTTGTCTTATTTTGTATCAAAATCATTAAACTGTCGCTGTTCTGTCCCAGATTCCTCTTCAGAAGTCATGATTTAATGAATGATGTTGGCTTTAGGTTAAGTCCTTTCTCTGCATGGTTTTCATTGAGTCAAGGTATCGAAATCGTCGATTCTCTAAAAAGTTTTTGGTCAAATCTATATTTCTGTTTTTAAATTATGGGCTTGTGTGTGTATGGTAACTAGATACCATCGGAGTGATTACCGATTAAATATGATTGCTTAATAGGCATGACTCCCGAATTGAGAGAGAAAATTGTCATGGAAAAGAAACCTCGAATGCTTATCTGGATCGCATGGCGTCATTTGGTGGCCGGTCGCAGAAAGCAGGGTTTATCCTTTATGACTATGATCTCTATTGCCGGCGTTGCTCTGGGAGTGGCGGCTTTGGTTGTCGTTCTATCAGTCATGGCAGGTTTTGAGCAGGATCTTAAGGAAAAAATGCTAAGAGGGTTACCTCATGTGGAAATCCTTGCTGAAAATGCCATAGCGGGCTTTAGTCTGGTGGAATATCCCATTAAGAAGTTTCAGAAAAAATTCCCTGAAGCTCAAGGCATGAGTGTCTTTACTCAATCAGATGTGGTGTTGAAACAAGGCAAACACATGGCCACTGTTGTGTTGTTTGGGGTGGACCCGTTATCCAGTACTGAAGTATGGGGCTTTGGGGGCTCTATGATTGATGGTTCTCTGGAAGATGTAAATAAGGAACATCGTCCGGTGTTGAGTTCGTTGAACGACAACACTGAATGGCCTGGAATTATATTAGGTGATGGTTTGGCCGTGCAATTAGGTGCTGATGTTGGTGATGAAATTGTGGCCTTGAGCCC
>PBRN01000274.1 GCA_002725955.1 Pseudobdellovibrionaceae bacterium | reverse complement strand
TAACCAGCGCTTTGCTCCAGGATATTTTACCCAGATTTAGATAACGCTTACTCTTAGGATCGTCATATTTTGATATGTTTGCGGCGATAACAACAGCATCATCTTCACCTGTAAAATAACCAGCCCTGAAATAATCGATCATTTTTCCATACTTATTAAGAAACTGATCAATTTCGAACTTCACCACGTCCTCAGAAGTAGTTCGTTGGTTCAATTTTGTCTTGAGTCTCTTGAAATCTTCTACCAGATCATCATCGTAAAGAACCCCATTAGCAACTGCAATATGCATATGGTCGCCGACGAAATCTTTATCTCGCTTCGTAACCAGAGGAATAGAACCTGATAAAGTCTTTTGCCAGAATGGTTTCAAAACCCTATTTTTATAGTCTTCTTTCCACTCAGCTGGTAAATCATTCCAGGATTTTCCTTTCGCTTTGCCTACTTGAGCCTGGAAGATCTCGCGCCAGGTCGTGATGATTTCTTCTGCCCCATCGACATTGCCACCATAGGCGTAAAAGTCGTTCAATGCCGCTGTTACCTCTACGATGAGATCAAAATTCAGCATAGCAGGAATTTCTAACAGATAGTTAATGTCGGTATCTAGTGTACTAACAAAATGTATAAGCTTTCCTATACGATTCTTATCTACATACCATTTTCCCCGATCGATAATTAAAGAATCTACAAATTCTTTGTTAAGCAATCTAGGCAGGAACTTGAGCGGATATTTTGCAGTAAATAGATCTGTGTAAATTTTCTCAAGATAAATAGCCAACAGATCATCAGGAACTAAGGGTATAATTGTATCAATGCTGAATTGTTTGGCTTGATCAAGTGCAGTTATCTGAAGAGCAATAGCTTTCATTGCAGCAGCGTTATTAATGAGGTATTCCCGAGCCCTCGGAGTGAAAAGAGCTGACAATCCAGGATAGATACCCGACTCATCCACCGCATCAATGATGGCTAAAACACCTCTAACGGCTTCCTCATTCTCAAATAGAGGGGCCATATTCTTTAGAAGGTCAAGAAAGTTAAAAAAAGGTTTAGATTTTTTCTTCTTTTTCTTTTTCGATTGAAAAATATTATTGAGTGCTTCGTAAAAAGGATCCTTGGATAGAATCGCTAACTCTTCAGACACGACTATTTCAATTGATGAAGTAATAGTTCGGGGCACCGATTTTAGTAACAGCGACAAGATCTTTCTTTTCTCTTGTTCCGAAACATCTTTCAGCATCGGGTTCATACTGATACTCTCATAAAAGAAACTACTAACAGCTCCCGAGCTGCCGCCGGCCAAACCATCAGGTGCTCCTGCATATTCAACATAACGAGCCAGTGAAGGAAAGTGAGAGGTAATCCGCACTCCATTGCCTTTTAAAGCCACACAGTTATTAGGTTGGGCTGAGATAGATTCTGCGTCTAATACAAGAAGGTAAACGAAACCTATATAATATAGTGTACGAATGATAGAACTCCTTCAAAGATGCACTGCTTATTCTAGTTTATTTCAGGTTAAAAATTGATGGCGTTATATAACTTATCTATGACCAGAGATCAACAAAAACATGTCACTTTGATATAAGTCAGAAGGCGCAGCCACGTTAGGCCATAATATTATTGATCTTATTTTCTCCCTGGATGATGACAGCGTAGGGTCTCGATATTTTACTTCGTACAGTTTTCAGCGGTACTTTTCTGGTAATGATGCTAATGGGATGGAAAAATCGTCAACTCAATTCACCAAAGAATCTATTCTTGCTGAGCTAAAAAAAGATCATAAAATGCTTATCTTGATGCACGATGATATGGTTGATATGAAACTGTTCTATGAAAGTCTGATTCTTTCATTATGATAAGATCAACAAAATGATGAAACATGTTTTAGTTTACTTGTTGCTAGTCTTCACCCTCAATCGCAAATGTTACCTTACGTTCGTGGTCAAGTGGTGGATGATCCATTTTAACTATGAGCCCGTCCACTTCCCTCTTCGTCAACCAGAGTTTTATCTCTGGTGTATTATCTAAGAAATTAGAAAAATGTAGTGGGATGACCGGGCCATGATTAGGAGTGTTCGCATTTGACTCAACGAGAATTTCATCAAAACGGCTCAAGAAATTGCTATTATGTCCAGGAATAAAATCAAGAAAGACCTGTCCTTCAAGGTCTAGCTCACCCTGTTTCAAAATATCAAAACTTGCTAATTGGACTCTTATAGCTCCCCCGGCATCATCAGTGCTAACTCTTACAATCAGACGGTTACTAAGTAATACTTTATCCAACAAACCTGACCTTTTGAGTTCGCTCTCCAACAGCTTACGGATTTTTGTAGATAATGGTGATTGGGATACTTTTCTATCACTCACGAAATTTAAAAAGTCGTCTTCGAACTTCTTGAAAGAAGGTAGCATATCTGCATTTTTCTTGAAAGCCTGAGCCTGAGTCACTATTGACTCCTGGATCCTTCTATCAGCTTTATCGAGAGCTAAAATATATTGTCTTAACGGAGAGCCAGATCGGATATTGAACATGCTCTGAATTTCGCTACGATAAGGGAGCTTCATCTTTTTGGCTGCAGCAAGAACCTTATTCATATGAATCTCTAGGGCTATGGATCTTGCGTTTCGGATCCGACCAGATTCCAGCATTCCAAAAGCAAATTGATCTTCAATCCACCCCCTCCTTAGAAAGCGCAGAAAGCCGATTTCAGCATCTATATCCTGGGCAGTGACAACAGAAGGTTTGAAGAATCGATCCAGCAAAGGCAAACAACTGGCGTTCGTAGCGGAATCCTCAACTTCGGGTTTGCACGAAGTCAATAATACCGTTGTAATCATTAAGCATGATAGAAATTTCATCTGCATCCTCATTTTAGCTTTGAATGTCATCGATAGTTCAACTTTCATGCCATTAGAATTCTCTTTATCCTTAGTAGGTTACAAAGCTTAACCCTCTTTTCTTTGCATTGAAAAAAAACACCTGCATGATGTTTAGACAGAAATAATTTTTCCTTCTGATCTACTAAAAAGGCCCCCTTCCTTTTTCATGCCCATGAGATAATTGATATTAAATCCATCTACACCTAAAATAACAAGTAGGCGTTAGTTAGCTTAAACCATATCAACTCATAACATGAACGAGATCACCGATAATGAGAGCAGCAAGCCGATCAAATAACTACGGTATCGCTAAAGTTCAGAAACAGACCATAAAATTAACTGACAGTGGCACATGGGATGTAGACACTTCGAATATCACCTTCGCTCCCACTGTCAGTTGTGACTGGGAGGGGTCAACAGGAGCATTTACTGCATTCCGCGAGAAAAATGGTGCCGACACAGAGGAAGCCATCACCCTCGGTGCAATCACTAACAATCTCAGTACTGTTTCTGACTACGAAAGCAGTTGGACAGGCCCTACGTTTCCGACTTTTTAGCTAGAAGCTGGACAATCTCAAAGTCCTACAATAATTTGTATTGGGATATTACAAAAGCATTACTGGCATACTGGATCAGCTCTTGTTTTAAAAATGATGACAAAGAAACTAAAGAAAGTGGGTTATACATGTCGGAAATCCGTAAAATAAAACAAGTGATTCTGATTCGCCGTGATCTAAAAATGCGACGAGGTAAAGAGATAGCTCAAGGGTCCCACGCTTCTGGCGAATTTCTTATCAGTCAGATTAGAACAATAGCAAAAGGTAACGATGATTTAATTCCACTAAAGTTAACAGAAGATGAAAATTGCTGGATTAAACAGGGAATGGCTAAGGTCTGCTTAAAGGTTACATCCGAAGAAGAATTGCTTTCCTGCCACCAGAAAGCAACTGAAGCTGGATTGAAAAGTTATCTGATCCGGGACAGTGGTCGCACCGAATTTGGTGGGGTTCCCACCTACACCGCCTGCGCCATCGGACCTCATGATGTTGAAGCAATTGATCAGATAACAGCTCATCTCAGTCTATACTAGCCTAAACCCAAGAGAAAAAGAGAAAACTTTGCTGAGTTAGGCTGATAAGTTCAATCGCAAGGTAATTTGTGAACCTTCCCCTTGATGTGACTGAATCTCAAAAGTACCGCCCGCCTTGTCCACAGCATCAAAAACGGCTTTCATACCAACACCTCGCCCCGAAATATCAGTCACTTCATCGCAGGTAGATAGATCCGTCGTCAACGCAATCCGACAGAGAGAATCATCGGTTGCTTGGTCTTCAGAGGTTATCAGGCCTAGCTGGATAGCTTTGGTCCTGATTTTCTGAAAATCGAAACCACATCCATCGTCATTGATGCAAATCACAAGAGCATCCTGTTTCTTGGCGAAGCTCAATTCAATAAAACCAGTTTTCGACTTTTGTCCGCGGTCCTGAGGGCATTCAATACCATGATCAACTGCATTGCGCAAAAGATGAATAAGATTTTTGATAACATCAGTAGTCAAACCATCAGGCAGACGCAGATCACTACCTTTGACAGAAAAATGCACTTTTTTACCAAGTTGGTTTGCTAGCTTATCCACCATCTGACCAAAAGGGCTAACGATTTGAGATAGTGGTTGCGCACGTATTTCAGTAAACCAGCCTTTGAGTTTTTCTCGCATCCCCGGCAAGTCTTTCATCTGCTCTAATTCAGCTTCCATATACGAGAGATTTGTCCCCACTACTTCAAACTTTTCCTCGTCTAGCTTGTTGGTATTGAGTCCAAAGAGATTACTGTGGTTCTCGGTGTAATCAAAAATCATTTTTTTCAGCTGTTCCCAGTCTTGTCGATTAATATCATCTTTTTCTTCCAGTCGATGAACAAATTGAGCTATTTCCCTAAGACCAAAATTTTGGAGGTTACCTTTTAATGTATGTAGAAAAGACTTTATTTCTCCCGAGTCCATTTTCCGGGACATACCAAGGTTATAATCTTTCAAAAAATCAACTAAAAGCAGCCTGAATGCTTTTTTATTTTGGAGAACATTGACTAAAATCTGGTTGGCGGAAGCTATTTTTTCGGCCTGTATCTGTTTTGAACGATCAACAATTGTAAATAATATAAATGCGACTTTATCGTTATCATCTCGGATAGCCGCACCATCCATATACAAGGACTTACCATTGATCTCAAACATTTTAGGCACCTGCCTGAGTGTAATTTCAGGAGGGAGCATGTCCTCAAAAACTTGGTCCAGACTAAGTTGGAAGTTTTCCTGTTGTCGATCAGCCATACCTAAATATTTAGTTATTTTTGTTTCGGACTTGATTATAGTGCCAAAAAGATCATGACAGGAATCCGTAAACCCTAGCTGGATCAAGTGATGACAGTTGACCAACAGGAAACCACTTTTGACATTTTTTAAGATAGTTTGGATATCCCTGGTTTTTGCCTCTACTTCACGATCTAAATTGGCAATGTGCTCGTTCTGAGTTTCCAACAGTTTTTTCTGTGCCGCTTGCTTTTCTTCGAAAATCCGGTGATTTTCTATTTGCAAGGTATTAAGTCGGTCTGCAAGGGCTAAAGATAGTAACAGTATTTCCAAAAAGGAACCAATTTGTTGAGCATTTTCTGTCCACCAATTAACTGGGATCCAGCCAGCTAAAGTTAATCCATAAGCCAAACCACCTAAAATATATGAAAACCATCCTATCGTAAAGAAACGGGCTTCTTTTTGCCCAGCCATCAACCGAGTGATACCAATCGGAAATAGTATAGCCAGAAATAACATCGACATGATGGTCTGAAACACAGCGATAAAGGCGTAAGGAACGAAAGGCCCAGCAAAAGCAGAGATAAGGGCCACGTAAGATAAGAACTTTAATAACCTACCTGCAGCTGGCCACACCCGCCGAAGATCAAGGAAAGCAATAGCAAAAAACCCGGTAAAAGTACTAACAAAGCCGGTAAAGACCGAAAGGATAAGATTATTAGCTGTTGGATTGTCAGGAAAGAGATATTGGAACACAAACCCACGCATAGTGCATAGCCAAAGCAGATAACTCAAGATGAACAGAACATAATATAGATAGGCAACTCGACGAGAAGAAAGATAGATAAATATGTTATAGAAAACCATAATCAACAGAGATCCCAACCACAATCCCTGGAACATTAGAAAGTATTGTCTGTGTTTATAAAAGTCTTCTTCTTGCCAGATTTTTATAGGAATTTTCGCGGTACCTTTGGTCTGGATACGCATGAAGATTCTTTTGGTAGTGTTAGGTTCAACGGTCAATGGAAAAGCTAAATTAACAAAGTCAATGGGCCTTTGTGCGAAAGGGAGACGATCTCCAGTGTTATAAACCTCTTCTACTTGATTCTTAGAATCAATAACGTAGAAGTCCATATAGTCAATAATCGGATAAGTCATTTCCACAACCATCTTTGAAGCTATTTGGGTTTTATTCTCAACGTCAAAGGTGATCCAAAAGGCAGATGAGCTGAAGCCAAAACTAATATTGTGTTTGGCAAGAGGTTGGAATGCATCATTTTTCAAAATCCTTGCGATACTCATATCACCTACCTGGTCTTCGAAATAATAAACATCGTGACCTTGGAGGGCGTAATTATTTGTTGAACTAGCTATGTTTGCCGACTCAGCCTTGGCGTATGATGCCATCAGAGCGAAAACCAAGCCTAAAGATGTCAATTTGAAAACCATCTTATCTGGATAATCCATTCATTTATAGAGATAGGTAAGCATGTTATCGGAAGAATCAATTTTTATATGAGATTTGAATATCTCTTAACGAGGGTTTAGATGCAGCAGCTTTTAAAGAAAAGGATATTCCTGACCATTAATCGAATTCTAAAATAAATATTTTATCAACAGTAATATATATTGATTATTATTTAGAAAACAAAGAACTAGATAAACCCAAAATCTTTTGAATCATTCCAGATAGACACAAATTATTAGCAGACTTGCCATACCCCATCGGATATAATCACCGGATATAGTTTAAACTGGGCAGAAAGGTTTTCATGACTCGCATTCTCCAACTAGTCTCTATGCTATATTTAATTCTGACCTTTGCCAATTCGGCCGAAGCTGCACCTGGCTTGGCTGAGATAGACCTAGAAATAGGTATAGTAAAGACCGGCTACAACTATTTCCAGCGCCCCAACAACGAGACAGGAACCCGAGTGGACCTCACTCCAAATGATGCGCAAGCTTATGGACGATTCCAGGCCTTTTATCACTTTAATGATAAGCATGCATTGCGTTTACTCATTGCGCCATTGACTGCGGATTACCAGCAAACGGCCAAAGTCGCCACCCGTTACGATGATACTACCTTTGCTACTGGCTCCAATCTAAACATACGCTATCAATTCAACAGCTACCGACTGGGATATGTCTATACAATATTCGCAAGTAAAGATCATAGTATGACAATCGGTTTCACCGGGAAAATCCGCGATGCAATGATCAAAGTTAGAGACAATAATGCCAGCGCCCAATATACCAATGTGGGATTCGTACCGTTGTTCTATGCCGCAGCAGAAACTAGGATTAATACAAAAACAGTCCTTGGCGTACAAGCCGATGGTGCCGCTGCTCCCCAGGGAGGTGCCATTGACCTCGGTCTATATGCAGGAATCCATACCGACTTTGGCCTACTGCTGAAACTCGGCGGTCGCTTTCTGGAAGGCGGTTCTAAAAACGACAAGATCCAAGGATTCGCTCAATTCTGGTATGGCTTTGCCGCCCTGAGCTTTGAGGTCTAAACCTTAACTGATTCTTCCAGGGTTTAGCCTGGATTTCATATTCATCGCTGCTTCATTAAACTAACAGCAGGATTATTATGAGGCAGTCAGGCTTCAAAATTTCGATCGCAGGTTCCCATATAGCTTCAACGTTAAAATCTTTTGGCAACTTCAGCTGCAGTGGCAACCGCATCTTTCAAACCTACACCTGTTAAGTAATTACCACAAAGATGCAAGCCATCGATCGTTTCGGTCTCTTCTATTAAGTCTTTGATTTTAAGATCATGATGCAATATCAATTGAGGAATGCAAGACTTCCACTTAGTCACTCGGTCTAGTTGTAGATGATTTCTGTCGAGCAATAATACAGTTTCCAGCTCTTTCTTAACGATTTCTACAATTTCATCCTCACTTTTATTGATCAGATCTTTATTTAGCATACCACCGATAAATACTGTTAGTAGCTCTCGCCCATTGGGGGCTCTCTCAGCAAAGGTTTTGGAACTAAACAGGACACCCAAGGTTTCTATATTTTCGCTGCGTGGTATGAGCATGCCAAAACCAGTAGGTATTTTCTCAATCTGATCAGTGTTGAGATGCACGACCGCAATCGGCGCCAAAGGTATGTCAGCTAATATTTTAGATGCTTTGGGTAAGGCTGCAGCTAATATTTTAGAACTTGCACCCGGTGGTGAGGCAAGGACTACATGATCGCAAATAATAGTCTGATTATTAGTTCCCAGATGAAACTTACCATCAATTTTTTCAAGACTCTTTATAGATGTATTCAGAAGAATTTTATTGCCAAGTTTGGCAGCAATAGCATTTGTGAGACTTTGAAGCCCTCTCTTGAACGACCAAAGCCCTTTTCTTCTTTTTGTCTTTTGTTTTTTTAGTTTTCTCATGTGGAAGAAGGCTCCACGAATCATTGAACCATACTTTTGTTCAAAGTTCCAAAACAAAGGAAAAGCACTTTTCGCATGTAAAAGCGCAATATTCCCAGCGTAAACACCTGATATAAACGAGGAGATAACTATATTGGTCAGTTCCTTGCCAAATCTTCGAGTAAAAAAAGTTTCAACGCTATCATCTTGATGCCCCCGCCGGGTTCTAAAGGGCTCACTGAGAATGAGGAGCTTAGTTTTAAAAGAGAATAGCTTAGTTGTAAAAAATTCCATAAGGGAGGTAGGTAGCTTTTGGCATTGCCCATCTCTGTATATAAAACGATTTTGGGCCCCCTCCTTGCTGTTGCAAACCTCATCATTTAGGTTTAGATCATCAATCAGCTCCCAGATGCCATCTGACGATGCCAAGAAGGAATTCGGCCCTAATTCGAGTAGGTATGACTCATTGACCACGGATTGAATGTTGCCACCGCTACCGCTCTTACTCTCTAATACAATGACATCTTTACCCTTTTTGCTCAAAAAATGAGCGCAGGTAAGCCCTGCAATGCCAGAACCTACAATGGCAATATCTGTGGTGATTGTGGACATGAGGCCTCCTAATGATCGAATCGAGGCATTCTATTATTTTTTGCGAGATATGAAAACCCTCATCCTCGCTTCCCAACAACATCCCCCTTCATCACCCAAGGTTTTCGGAGAAGAATGATACAGAATATCAGGGACAGGATGAGTTTTTACATTGGCCAACCTAAATTCTATTGGGTATTGGTTAACTTTGCCTCACTTACCTGAAGATGATCTAAAATCGGATTGATTATCTGCTGCGGAGCTTCACTTAGGAGCCAGTGACCTGCATTAAGCTCAATAATAGAGTATGGACCTTTCATATAATCGGCCATTAGCTCGGTGCCTCGTCGCCCAACAGCAGAGTCCATATTTCCCCAAATAAAAAGAGTCGGAACCATAACATCCATACTCTCCGCTTCAGTTTTCATGGAAAGGTCACTCAAATTAGCGCGATACCAATTAAGAGCGGCAGTCAAAGCACCTGGTTCACTAAAAACATCGATGTATTCGTCTATTTTTTCTTTTGGCATTTTAGCAAATACTTTCTTGAGGAACCAAAAATCGTTAAAACTAAAAAGTGTTTCAGGAATCCAGGGAGCAATAAATAATTCAAAATAGCCACTGCGAGATTGTTGATCCGGGTCATTCTGCAGAGCAGCCCCAAAAGCGGCTGGATGTGCAATCGACAAAGGTGTCCAGCTAATCACTCTACCTCGATTAGCAAGCACTACATTCCACCCCACGCCAGCACCCCAGTCGTGACCGACTAGATGAAAACGATTAAAACCAGCTGCATCCGCTACTGCATAGACATCACTTACCATGTGCGCTACCACATATTGTTCGACTTCTCTAGGCCTTACTTCTGGACTATAACCCCGCTGATCGAAAGCAACCACACTATATCCAGCTTCAACCAGCGGCGGAATAAGGTCTAACCACATTGCCGATGTGACAGGAAAACCATGTAATAAAATTACCAGTGGCCGCTCTTCACCTCTTTCGAATCCAGCTACTCTAGCACGAAAATTGCCCTGCTTGGTTGCAATGCGGACTAAACCATCGCTCGCATCTGGACTGAAGAATGGTAGTTTTTCTACCTCCTCGCTATGTGCAAACGTCCGATCTAGTGACATTTCAGCCCCAACCCAAAAAGTT
>PBRN01000319.1 GCA_002725955.1 Pseudobdellovibrionaceae bacterium | reverse complement strand
TTCTATTTTCGAAATTTCTGAACGCTTTTGCTTATAATCTTTTTCAGCATTTTGTCGTCTCAGCTTTGCTTCTTGCTTGGCTTCGCGGTGGGCATCATTGATTATTTTTTGGCGTTCTTTTTCAGCCTCTTCCAGAATTTGCTCTGATTCTTGCTGTGCGTTGTTAAAAGTCGTTTTTAAACGGTTTCGGTGTATGGTTATACCAAGCAAGAAACCCATGATGAGAGAAACTAGTCCTGCCACCACCGCTATAATTATGTGCACTGGGAAAGCCTCCAGCTATAGTCATTTTGAATTAATTGAAAATAGATCCCCTAGTCTAACTGTCTTTACATTTATAACGGGGAGAGAAAGTTTTCAATGGAGAGTCGACGGAAGTGAGCTTTGAGTGGAGGTATGAAGCAGGGGCTGAAGGCCCCCGTCTCATTAACTATGGATTTGATAGCTCAAATTCTGCCCGCCGGTTTCTTGACCATGCCGATTCGTCGTGACCTTCAACTGATGGCTTCTCTTCGCCGTAGCTGATGGTGGGAAGTCTATCAGCCTCAACACCTAACTGAGATAGGTAGTTTTTGACGGACTGAGCTCTTCGCTCTCCAAGAGCTAGGTTGTACTCAATTGAGCCTCTTTCGTCACAATGCCCGCTGATTTGAACGACAGCCCCTGCGTTTGCTTTCAAGTAGTCAGCTAGATTGTTAAGAGACTCTTGTGACTCACTATCAAGAGTGTAATCATCGAAAGCAAAGTAGAGAGTCTGGCCAACACCGTCCATACTTCCAGAACTATCTTCTGGTGGTGTCGCTGGAGCTTCGGTTTCTACTGTTTCAACAGTCTCTTCTGCTGCTTCTTCTTTATCGGTACAGGCCCCCAGGGTGAGACCAATTGAAAGAACAAACACCGCCCACGGTATTCTTTTTTTCGAAATCATTCCTACTTCTCCTGAGAACATCTAATAAAAAATAAGACCATTTCTAATGGCCTACTACAAATGTTTCTTAAGCGTAAACCTATACCCGTTATTATGCAAGACTTGCTTATCATAAAACAACTTTTGCTCAAGTTTGGTTGTCCAAAATTATATCGGCAAGTTTGTGCTGTATGTTAGAGAAACTTCCGCTAGACATGAAAATAACGGAATCTCCAGGTTTACATTCGGAGGCCAAACTTTTTAACAGATCTTCGTTATCATCGTATGCAGAGCTGATAGATGTCATTCTTTTCGCTAGTTCTGTAGTGTCCATCCGTTCGTTTTCTGGAATTCTTTTATCAGTTGTGCATTGACCGATGAATACTATATCAGCGGCGGAGAGTTCTTTTGCATATCTTTCTAGGAAGATATTGCGTCTAGACGTTGCATTGCGAGGGTCAAATGCGACGATTAATCTTTTATTAGGATAAGCTTTTCTGAAGCCCTCAATGACCAGCTTTACAGCGGTTGGGTGATGGGCAAAGTCCTCATAGATATCAATATTGTTGACAGTATTGATATGCTCTAGTCTTCTTGATACTCCGTCGAATGTGTTGATGGCTTTCTTTATTCCGTCTACTGAAAGTTCTCTCTCGATTTTACCAGTAAGGTACAACCTTTCGAGACAAGCTATGGCTTGTGAAATATTGGCTATATTATGTGCACCTGATAAGTTTGTTTCGATGGAGAGATTTCCCCATGTTTTGGTGGAAATGCATGCTTTCCAGATTTGTGCTCCAGAAGTGTTGCCTGCAGCTGAAACTTCTGTAACTGCAATATCAGCCGTTGTGCTTTTTCCAAGTGTACTTACTTGTGTTACTTTTTCCATTATTCCTAATTCATTTAATATTTTCTGTACTCCGGGATCATCGATATTTGCCAAGATGTTCTTGGGCTCGGGAACCAAATTAACCAGCTTTTTAAATAGATGTTCGATAGCTGCTAGGTCTTTAAATATATCGGCATGATCAAACTCTAAGTTATTTAGGATGAGATACTTTGGATGATAATGAAGAAACTTCGGGCCTTTATCGAAGAACGCAGTATCATATTCATCACCTTCTACGATAAATGGTGCTCCTTTGCCGAGATTGAAGGAATGGGTAAAGTTTTTTGGGATGCCGCCAATCATATACCCAGGGCTTTCTCCCAAGCTTTCCAGAATCCAAGTTAGGATGGAAGTAGTCGTCGTTTTGCCGTGAGTTCCTGAAACCACTACCGACGAGCGATTTTTAAGGAAAAGGTCTCCTAGAAGTTTTGGAAAGCTTGTGTAATTTAGGTTTTTTGCAAGCACTGCTTCTAATTCCCCATTGCCTCTGCTTAAAGCGTTAGCAACGACAACAATGTCCGGATCAATGCTTTTTAAGTTATCTTCGCTGTAAGGTGTTTTGACCTCTATGTTCAGTTCTTCTAACATTGTTGACATAGGAGGGTATAGGTTAGCATCGCTCCCTGTTACCTTGAAGCCTGCTTGTTGAGCGAGTCCGGCAACAGACGCCATGCCGGTGCCCCCAATTCCCAAAAAATAGATATGATCACCATTGTTCGGATTCATAAATATTCTCCTGTATCCGTCCATTTCATAATATTGTTGTTTATTGTCGCTTTACAGCCAAGCTTCATTACTTGATTAGGACTACAGTGTCCGAATGCGTCAGTCTTGAAGATAGGAAAACTGACTGATTTCTGGATTATGTTAACGAATTTTTTAATTTCTTCTTGGTCGCCACAACCAACGAGCTTTCCGATAATCAGTGCTTCTGCTTTGTTCAGAATGCCTGAGTGAAGCCATTGATTCCACATGCGGAGCATTCTGGGAATATTTTCTTGAATATCTTCGATGAAGATAACTTTACCGCGAAAGTCGGGTAGCCACTTTGTTCCGATTAAGTTGGTGATGACACTAAAACAGCCACCAAAAAGAGTCCCCGAAATCGTTTGACTGCTGTGCTCACTTAGTTCTAGTTGTCCTGACCAGATATTATTTTTTAGTCGATCGCAGAACTTCTTAATTTCTTCAGACTCCGGATGCCAATAGGTTGTTCCTGGCATGGGTCCATGAATACCTGGCCACTTTGCTTGTGAATATAGAGCGGCGTGCAGAGCAGATGTGTCAGAAAAGCCAATAAGAGATTTTGGCTTGGATTTTTTAATTTGTTCCCATGGCAGTTCACTTATGAGATCACTTGCCCCATAGCCGCCTCTTGCACTCAGCACGTAGTCTATGCTTTCATCTATTAAACTTTCACTTAATTCATTTAGCCGATCTTTCTGAGTAGCTGAATACCAAGGCTCGTTTAGGTTAAACGGAGGTTCTTTGAAGATAACGTTGAAGCCAATGCTTTTCAATTCTTTGACCCTATCGAGTAAGATATCAGTAGGGCTAGGGCTTGACGGTTGAACGATCTGAATAGTCCACTTTTTTGATTTTCTCATCTTGTGGGCTCCCTGCTAGTAGCGAAAGTATAGCACAGCTTGATTTCAATTAAGGTGATATAAATTTGATGAATTATAATCCATCGACTTATCTATCGTTCGCTGCGTAGTCTATAGTCAGAAGAGTCGCAGTGTTTTTTTATGATTTCTTGGCATGTCCTATTTGCACCCCTCTTTATATGATTAATATTGCATGCCTTGTGATATCAATGGTCAAAATCTAGTAAAAGCTTTTGTGTCTTATCCGGATTCCATTTATAAGAAGCTGGCCGAGGATATAAAATGGGTAGAACCTCAAGTATGTTATAAATTGGAGTTATATTTTGAGTGAAATAATAGACATTTCTCCATTAATTTCCGAGGAAATTGCCGTCTGGCCTGGAGACACGCCTTTTTCTCGAATTCCCCTATGTTCTATCGCAGATGGAGCTAATATTGATCTATCAGGCCTCAAATCTACTGTACATCTTGGAGCTCATGCAGATGCGCCCAGCCATTACATAGGGTCCGGTGAGACTATTGATGGAATTAGTCTTGATCCTTATATAGGCCATTGCATTGTGGTTACTGTTGCGATGAGTAAAATTGTTTCTAAAAATGATTGTTTGGAAGCTGTTAAGCGCGGCGCAAAACGAATTCTATTTAAAACCAGCTCATATAGCGATCCCTGTTCTTTTAATAAGGATTTTGGATTTTTTTCCCCAGATGCAGTCGCTTTTATGGGGGAAAAAGGGGTTACTTTGGTTGGTATTGATACTCCGTCCGTGGATCCTTTTGACTCAAAAGACTTACCGGCTCACGCCATGTTAGCTAAATATAATATGCGTAATCTAGAGGGTTTAACTTTAGAGCATGTCCGGGATGGGGAATATGAGTTGGTTGCTTTGCCTTTAAAACTTCGAGGTTTTGACGCAAGTCCAGTTAGAGCTATTTTAAGAAAGCTCACTTGATATCGAATGATGTGAGGCGGGATGTAAATTTTTTCCCACTTCCTACACCCGAAAATTGTTTATATTTTTCCTGTTAGTAAAGATAATGGGCTAAAATGGCGCTGCTATTATGTGGCATTCACAGATAATCTCATCTATAATCAATATAAACCCACTAAAGATAATTGGATCTATAATAGATGCCTGAATTAAGGGAGGCGACTATTTAATGTCTTTCCTTACAGAGAGATACTTTCAAATTCTTGATGGTCACAAACTATATGACCACATTGTGAGTAAGAAGTCACTAAAGTTTTTTATGGAGCGACATATTATTTGCGTGTGGAGTTATAATGCTCTGCTGCGCAGCCTACAAAAAGATATTGTAGCATTGTCATTACCTCTTAATACTGAGTCTCATAAAGAAGCTGTGAGACTAATTAGTGAAATTATTCTGAATGAAGAGGTTGAAGACCTTGGAGATGGATCTTATCTTAGTCACTTGGAATTATACTTAGAGTCGATGCAGAGCTTGGAGTGCGATCTATCCAATATCCTTAGTTTCTTTGATATATTGGAGGGAGGTGTCTCACCTGAGAAAGCTTTGAACTATGTAGCGTTTTCAAATGAGATTAAGAGATATGCTGAACATACTATATCTGTATTGAAAAGGCCTTTGCATATTAGAGCTGCAGCTCTATTTTATGAGGGTGAACCATTTATACCGGATCACTTTTTGAACGTGATAGAGCGGCTATCTAATCAAATGAATGTTGATCGACTACTGGATTATTTGGAGCTTCATATTGAAGGTTTAAAATGCCCAGGATTTTCTGCTGCTGGCCGATTGGTTGAGGTTCTTTGCAGAGCTGACCGCAGCTTAAACAGAGAATCGGAAGTCATGGCTGAAAAGGTAATGTGGGAAAGAATCGTTTTGTGGAATTCCCTCCTAGCTGATATTGAAAAAATAGAATCTTTTCCTTATTTGTCCCCGAAACCAAAAATGCATTTGCGGCTAGTTACCTGATTATCATCAGCCTTGTGTTAACTGGTCGAAATTATCGATACAAATATCGGCACCTGCGGAGATTAGGTCATTTTTGCTATTTGAAGAAGTAAAGCCGCAGGCTCTCATCCCAGCCTTCTTTAGTGATCTTATTCCTCTAATACTATCCTCGATCCCTAAAATATCTCTATGGTGACTTAACCTGATATTAAGCATTTTTGCTCCTTTGAGCCAAGGTTCTGGGCTTGGTTTGGGTTCTTTGTAACATTCTAAACCTATTATACATCCTGGTTCTAACCATTGGTTTACAAGCCAAGCTTCAATAAATTTGCATGAAGAGTTACTAACTATACCCCAAGGGATATTCGCATTATTCAATTCATTACATAAAATCACAATAGATGGATAGGGTTCGATTTCTTGTGTATTTTCTAAAAGAATCTTTTCCTTTTTAAGGGTTATCTCGTCGATGAGATTTTTAGACAAATTTAGCTGTGCAAGATGTTTTCGAATTGATTTAATTGATAGGCCCTCAAATTTGTTTAACTCTTGCAATGATATATTAGTTCCAGTCATCTCCTGGTAGGAGATTTTCCACGCTTTAAGATGAGCAGAGTGCGACTTAGCAATTACGCCATCGAAATCAAATAGCACAGCTTTGGTTTTAGCTAAAAAATCAACCACTTGATTTCCTGTTTCATAAGATTTGACTATGATAAACCGAAAAATTCGGTGCTAATATATATTAGCTAATTAAATTAAAGTCAAAGTTTACTGATTCTCGAAAGGACTACTTCCATGGTTCAGAGGTTGTTGAAGAATTCGACGGCTAAGGTCGCAGAAGTATTGCAGATGGCACTCGTTGAACATACCAACTTGAGAAAGAGTATAGTATGTGCGGAAGGCATAATGATAGCTCTGCTTGAGCAAAAAGATTCAGTTGCTATCAAAGTTTTTAATGATTTGAAGCTAGATCCAGGTAAAGTTCGATCCGAAATAAATGATCGATCATATCAGGTTCTCTCGGATTTACCTGAGTCCGATACGGCTTCTGTGGGTCGTTTAAAGATTTCTAAGGAAGTCCAAAATCTTTTTGAAGAAGCAGATAGAGAAAGGCGGCGCCTAGGAGATTCATTTATCAGCACGGGATCTCTATTCTTAGGTAGCTTTTCTAAACTAGTACCGGGGCTTTCATCAATTCTGAAAGAAGTAGGATTAGAATACGACGATTGTTGCAAGGCTCTAGACAGTATTAGAGGGAATAAGAAGATTTCGGAAAAAGATAGTGAAAGTCGAATATCTATGATGGACCAATATACGACTGATCTAACAGTTAAAGCTAGGCGGGGTGAGCTGGATCCTGTGATTAGCAGGGATAGAGAGATAGAAAGGGTGATTCAGATATTATCCAGGCGAAAGAAAAACAATCCTTTATTGGTTGGTGCTCCTGGTGTGGGGAAAACGGTGATTGCGGAAGGACTCGCTAATAGGATCGCAGAGGCTGATGTACCTGAATATCTTCTAAATAGGAAGATACTATCTTTAGAAATTACGGCTTTGTTAGCTGGTGCAAAAATGCAGGGTGAATTCGAAGAACGGCTAAAAACCATCGTTGATGAGGTGGCGGATTCGGCCGGTGAAATTATACTATTTATCGATGAGATTCATACTGTTGTGGGTGCTGGAAGAACCTCAGGAGCATTGGATGCATCGAATATGCTTAAACCAGCTTTAGCTAGAGGACAGTTGCAATGTATTGGTGCAACTACCGATCGGGAATATAAACAATATATAGAGTCTGATAAAGCCTTGGAAAGGCGGTTTCAGAAGGTTAAAGTTGATCAACCAACCATTAGTGACACTTTTCATATATTGCAGGGGTTAAAACCAAAATATGAAAGCCATCATGGTGTCCAATATACAGATGATTCCTTGCTGGCTGCAGCAGAGTTTTCTGAGAAGTATATTCCAGACCGGTCATTGCCAGATAAAGCAATAGACTTGATAGATGAATCAGGATCGATTAGAAGACTTAAGCTAATTTATACGCCTCCTGAAATCAGGGTTCTCGAACAAAAGAAACAGGAACTACTTGATAAAAAGGGGGAAGCATTTAACGATCAAGATTTCGAAAGTATGACGACTTTTCAGATGGAGTTAACCCAAATTGAGTCCCGTTTAGCAGAAAAAAGGAGAGACCTAGATAAAAGCAATGGTAAAAAAGATCATAATATATGTAGAGAAGATATAGCGCATCTTATTCATGTCCAGACGGGTATTCCGGTTGCAAAAATGGTAGCAGCTGAAGCTGAAAGATTAGAGAAACTGGAGTTGAATCTTGGTCGTAGAGTTATTGGTCAGGATCATGCGGTTAGATCAGTGTCGGATGCAATTCGCCGTAATCGTTCGGGCCTGAGGAGGGAAAACTCTCCTATCGCTTCATTTCTTTTTTTAGGACCGACTGGTGTTGGTAAAACGGAACTTGCTAAAGTTATAGCGGCAGAAATCTTAGATGATGAAAACCGAATCATTAGGGTAGATATGTCGGAATATATGGAGCGGCACGATGTATCAAAGCTGATTGGCTCACCACCTGGTTATGTTGGTTATGGTGAAGGAGGGCAGTTAACAGAAAAAGTTAAAAGAAACCCATATAGTATTGTCCTGTTCGATGAATTTGAGAAAGCTCACCCAGATGTTTTTAATATATTATTGCAGGTCTTAGATGAGGGTTGGTTAACAGATGGAGAAGGGCAGAAGGTTAGTTTCAGAAACAGTATTGTAATTGGAACGACTAACCTTGGAGCAGATATAATGATGGATCGCAAGAGGCCAATTGGTATAGGTGCTCAGATTGAGGAATGGTCCCGAGATGATGAAACTAGAGAAATTTATAAAATAGTGAAAAAACATTTCAGGCCTGAATTTTTAAATCGTCTCGATGAGGTCGTAATATTCAATCGTCTAGAAAAGGGGCATCTCGGTGAAATTCTTTTAATTTTGATTAATGATTTAAGATTAAGGTTAGAAAAGATTGGGCATAAGCTTAAATTCTGTGATCATGCGTCGAAAAGAGTGTTGGATGACATTGATACTATGAGTTATGGTGCCCGGCCTTTGCGACGATATTTAGAACAGAAAGTTGAAAATCAGATAGCCTCAGCTTTGATAGTCAGAGACAAAGATCAGAAGTTTTCGATAGAAGTCGGTATTGATTCTGAAAAAATTGTGGTTGAGTTAAAACCTATTGGTGGGAAATAAATATCTAGTTGTAGTACTTCAACTAGATATCTGATCTATATATAATTTAACGTAGACATTGATTGAAGCCTAAATGGAGAAGTTTTATGGCAGAGCAATGGTTGTCTATTGTTGAATATGCAAGGAAGTTCGCTATCTCTGATATGACAGTGAGGCGCCGGATTAAGAATGGAAAGATAAAGGCCATCTTGAAGGAAGGTAAGTACTATATTCCTTCATCTGGTCGTTCCGACCCTCTGGACGAAGAAAAACCATCACCCTCGGTTTTCCCTGTGGAGTTAAATGAGAAAAGAAGAGAATTTAATGGTGCCAGTCAAAGGTCTGAATCTAGGTGGTCCGAATTATCCCATACTAATTCTTTAAATCAGGTTAATCGCAGTAAAACTATTGACAATGATAGGATCGCTCTGGCTTCTAATCAGATGATGGAAATGTGTGAAAAGTTGGTAGAAGCTGAAAAAGAGAAAACAAGGTTACTTGAAATCAAGTATAGGGAAGAAATCAAGAGTCTTGAAACAAAAGTACAATCTACAGAGCTATTGTTGAAAAATGCCCTACAACAAAGTGAAGACTTACAGGTCTTAGTTAAGCTATTTGAGAACCAATCGTATTAATTTCTTCTGCCATATGCAATTAGAGAAATAGTAAGCTAGAGTCACCATAACTTAAAAATCGATATTTCTTTTCAATAGCTGACTTGTAGATTGATTGTGTCGTGCCGTAGCCGAGCAATGATGATATTAGCATAAGCAATGTTGATCCCGGCTGATGAAAGTTAGTCATGATCCCATTGATAGTAAGAGGCTGATAGATATCGCTGGCGAATTTCGGTCGTATAAACAGGTCGGTTTGTTGCCATTGATCTAGGTGTTTCTCACTGCTATCACCGCTCTGATTTAACATTAATTGGAAAGATTCAATGCATCTAAATGTCGTGGTCCCTACTGCAATAATTGGGCGATTTTTACTTTGGGCTGATTTGATTTTGCTCCATTCCTGTCGATTTATCAGGTACCTTTCGCAGTGCATTTTATGTAGGTCAATGTTTTCCGATTTGACAGGGAGGAAGGTTCCAGCTCCTACATGAAGAGTAACTTTTGCGATATCAATATTTCGTTCTTGAAGTGACTCAAATACCTCTTGGGTGAAATGCAATCCGGCAGTTGGAGCTGCAGCTGATCCAGGATACTCTTCTGCTGCGTAAACCGTTTGGTATCTTTCGCGGTCAGGTGAGCTGGAAGCTGTTTTAGCATGTTCTCTTTTGATATATGGAGGTAGAGGAATATAACCATTCATTGATAACCATTGATCAAAAGGAATGTCCGCTGTAAATTTAATTTTCGCAACTGCAGGTTGATCGCCATGGCTTGTAGGGCCCTCCACAATTGAGCCGATGCACGATTTGTCAAAGTTAATTTTGAAGCCAGTCTTAAACTTTTTCATTGGCTTCCCGATAATGTACCATTGATTCTGGTCAGCTGCATCTTGCTCTAGCAGCATTATCTCAATGCGACCACCCTGATCTGTATAACCGAATAATCTGCTAGGTATAACCTTAGTTTCATTTACAATAAGTAAGGCGTGGCTTGGAATGCAGCTAGCTAATTCTTTAATGGTCTTATGACTGATTTTACCGTCAGCATGTTTAACTAAGAGCTTTGCACTATCTCTTTTTTCGAGAGGCTCTTGAGCAATGGCATGTTCCGGAAGATCGTAAATGAAATCAGATAGTTGTAGGTGGATTTTACTTTTCATAGACTCTGCGTTGCGTCAATTTATCATATTCGATTCATTTTATTGCATTTATAAACGATTTCATCAACCTACTTTTACAGGAGATGGCCGTTGGCTGTTACCTGTGTGTCGGGTTTACATATTTTTCCGTGAATTAGGTGAATTAGGTCTAAACTCCGAAGGCTGATTTTTTCGTGTGCTGAATGTTTTAGAAAATGGGTATTTGATCGCCTGTACCATCCCTGGCAGAAACTGGTTCCAGTATTCCTCGACTTTTTTAGGGTTTGTGGTTCTCAGTTCTAGGGTTATTGTTGGGATTTTTCTTTCGTTACCAGCAAAGTTTCCTAATGAACCAGGATAAAAAGAGTAATCGACTACTTTGTAGTTCGATGACTTTTTAGAAATCGAATGAGCAAGGTTCTTAGCCTTTCTTTCTACCGATGAGAGGGTTCGTTTTTTGCGGTCTCCTGGACCATCATAGTCAATAAAACCAAGGGGAGCATGAATAGAAAGTATTTTGTCAGGGCGATATTGGTCAACAAGTTGTATTTGAAATAATGTTTCTATTTCTGAGTTAGGAAAATAACCTGGGAAGTGTCTTGAATTTGCTCCCTTTCGGTGTCGCCACCACGCTAGACTTTTAGCATACCAGTCAAGTGTAAAGAAATTTCTATTTAGGTCTATTCCTCTACTATTAACTCGACTAGGGTAGTTTCTGATGAATCCATCCGGATTGACTAACGGGGCAACAATTACTTTTTTGTTCGCATATATCTCAGGATGTTTCGCCAGGTAGCGAGCAAATCGGAAAGCTATAGGAATTGGTGTTAGTTCATCCGGATGGACACCGCCAAACAATAGAGTTGTTAGTTTACCGTTACCAAAGACAGTATATATCAGAGGGTGAGCTGAGGGGGTAGAATACTCAGCTTTCCACTTAACTTTGCCACAAGGATCTTCATTCCACTTGAATTTTTTGAAGTGAACACCAAGCCTCTCGCAGTAGTTTTCAATATTATTTTTTAATTTTTTTGGCTTAATCAGATGATTTTGATTAGTGGAGTATGATATAGGCGAAAACCCCTCGGAAAGAATAGATGGTATCTCTTGACTATGAGCGGAGCAGCTTAGAATCAGTAAAAGAGTAATATATTTGAAACATGCCTTAGTCATTTTTTTCATTACTTTGGTTTTCTCACATTTGCATTGCCTTTAGTTTACTAATAGTTTTACTTTACTTCAGATCTTTATTAAAGGCTTGTACATACTTACCATGTTGAAAATCCAAAAAGGCTTCGATCTTCGTGGTAGCCATCCCATTGGTCTATGTTGGCTTGACCTAAATTTTTGCAGTTAATATCGATGTTTATAAATTCGTCAGAGATCACTTGTTTAACTAACGAGCTACTTTGTATAAGGCCCAGGATCGTTTCATTTGCGCATTCGTCGATCATTATAAATGCCCAAGATGGTAGCAGAGATAACATATCAGGTGCTTTTGACATGGAGCATTTGATAATTACAGGTCCTTCATTTGAGCGAAAGTGGACAATTCCATTCAGTCTGAGTTGAAGAAGCAGTTGCTCAAGAGCGATGGCTTCGGAGTCGGGAATCATGGTGCCGTAGAATTTATAAATAGCTTCGGACAGGTTTTCGGATAAAGCTTCAAAACCTTCATCGGTTACTTTATCCTTTACTATCATAATCTTAGGTGACATACAGCCCTTTTGATTTAGGCTTAATAGGTCCTTTGCTATTTTATCTGAGTTATTAATTAATTCATTGTAGGTAGTATAAACAGTAGCAATTGAGCTGCCAAAGCCTCTAACTGGTACTTCGCTATTTTTTTCGAAGAATTGTACTGTATGGGAGGATCCAAACAGTATGATTTCATCAAATTTTTGACTGATATTATGGCTTGGTTCTAGCGAGGTGATACCTAATTGGGA